>NZ_SRYB01000069.1:0-2317 GCF_004793975.1 Lepagella muris | reverse complement strand
GACAGAGTCCACGTCTTCGGCACCGGACTTATGCCCGATTATTATCCACGCGGGGCCGCTCGACTAGTGAGCTGTTACGCACTCTTTAAATGAATGGCTGCTTCCAAGCCAACATCCTAGCTGTCGCTGCGGCCCCACCTCGTTATTGCCTTCAACTCAGCCCGGATTTCGGGGCCTTAGACGGTGGTCTGAGTTGTTCCTCTCTCGGACGCGGACCTTAGCACCCGCGCCCTCACTCCCGGGGATCATGCCGCGGCATTCGGAGTTCGTCAGGACTTGATAGGCGGCGAAGCCCTCGCATCCTATCGGTCGCTCTACCTCCGCGGCACTGACCCCGAGGCTGCACCTAAATGCATTTCGGGGAGTACGAGCTATCTCCGAGTTTGATTGGCCTTTCACTCCTACGCACAGGTCATCCGAAAGCTTTTCAACGCTTACCGGTTCGGACCTCCAGACAGTGTTACCTGTCCTTCATCCTGCCCATGCGTAGATCACTCGGTTTCGCGTCTGCCTCCGGCGACTATACGCCCTGTTCGGACTCGCTTTCGCTCCGGCTCCGCGGCCTAACCGCTTAGCCTCGCCGCCGACGGCAACTCGCAGGTTCATTATGCAAAAGGCACGCCGTCACCATACGGGATGGCTCCGACCGCTTGTAGGCGCATGGTTTCAGGGTCTCTTTCACTCCTCTGTCCGAGGTGCTTTTCACCTTTCCCTCACGGTACTCGTTCGCTATCGGTCTCTCGGTAGTATTTAGCCTTTCGGGATGGTCCCCGACAATTCAACCGGGATTTCTCGTGTCCCGGCCTACTCAGGTGCCGACCTGTTCCGCGGATCCTTTCGTGTAAGGGGCTCTCACCCGCTGTGGCGCGCCGCTCCATGCGCTTCCACTAGAATCCTTGGTCCGTTATGTCGGTCCTATAACCCCGGCACATGCCTTGCGACACCGCCGGTTTGGGCTCCTCCCCGTTCGCTCGCCGCTACTTGGGGAATCGTTATTACTTTCTCTTCCTGCGGGTACTTAGATGTTTCAGTTCCCCACGTTCGCCCCCTGCTCTGCAGGGTGACGGGATCGCTCCCGCCGGGTTGCCCCATTCGGAGATCCACGGGTCAATGGGTATTTGCCCCTCGCCGTGGCTTATCGCAGCTTGTCACGTCCTTCCTCGCCTCCGAGAGCCAAGGCATCCCCCATGCGCCCTTCGATCATTCCGTTATTTCTTGATGTATCGAAGTACATAGTAACTGGTGTCATTTCTGACACCTTGCCTAAGCCTTTTTTATACCATCAGCAAGCTGATGGCGCTCGTTG
Organism: Lepagella muris; assembly: GCF_004793975.1. Lineage (NCBI taxonomy): Bacteria > Pseudomonadati > Bacteroidota > Bacteroidia > Bacteroidales > Muribaculaceae > Lepagella > Lepagella muris. The sequence goes on along the minus strand of NZ_SRYB01000069.1, from coordinate 1,011 downwards.
TATTCTGTTTGAGTTTCTACTTTGTCTTCTCGCTGACTCAGACTATCTGAGTCTCGCTTCCATCATGTCAATGTGCTCTTTTCAGGTGGAGAATAACGGATTCGAACCGTTGACCCTCTGCGTGCAAAGCAGATGCTCTAGCCAACTGAGCTAATCCCCCTTGTCAAGAGAATTTCCCACAGGACCGACAGAGTGAGGTGGACTTTCGTCTCCTTGTCTATCTGTTTTGTGTCACCTTCAACCGACCGGAATCCCGGTCTCCAGAAAGGAGGTGTTCCAGCCGCACCTTCCGGTACGGCTACCTTGTTACGACTTAGCCCCAGTCACCGATTTCGCTCTAGGGCGCGCCTCGCGGCGACGCACTTCAAGCGCCCTCGGCTCCCATGGCTTGACGGGCGGTGTGTACAAGGCCCGGGAACGTATTCACCGCGCCATGGCTGATGCGCGATTACTAGCGAATCCAGCTTCACGGAGTCGGGTTGCAGACTCCGATCCGAACTGAGAGTGGATTTCGGGTTCCGCTCGGCGTCGCCGCCTGGCTTCCCGCTGTACCACCCATTGTAACACGTGTGTCGCCCCGGACGTAAGGGCCGTGCTGATTTGACGTCATCCCCGCCTTCCTCGCGGCTTGCGCCGGCAGTCCGTGCAGAGTCCTCAGCGTTATCTGTTAGCAACTGCACGCGGGGGTTGCGCTCGTTATGGCACTTAAGCCGACACCTCACGGCACGAGCTGACGACAACCATGCAGCACCTCGGGGAGTGTCCCGTGGGAAACAGGCGTCTCTGCCTGAGTCACTCCCCGTTTGAGCCCGGGTAAGGTTCCTCGCGTATCATCGAATTAAACCACATGTTCCTCCGCTTGTGCGGGCCCCCGTCAATTCCTTTGAGTTTCACCGTTGCCGGCGTACTCCCCAGGTGGAATGCTTATCGCTTTCGCTTCGCCACCCAGGGGTCAATCCCCCCGGACAGCCAGCATTCATCGTTTACTGCGTGGACTACCAGGGTATCTAA
>NZ_SRYB01000068.1:0-2450 GCF_004793975.1 Lepagella muris | reverse complement strand
ACAACGCGAGAGTCGAGCGAAGGCTTGCCCTCGCTTTGCTCTGGCGTTGTCGCCGCCTCCGGCTTCAGCCGGGCATCATATCCAAAATCAGAACTGCCCGAAGCTGAATCGGTGTGCAGCACGGAATCAGTCGGGCAACCGATAAACAGCACAAGGCGATGTGCCGTGTTTGTGGATCCGCGGGCCACTGACACGGCTTATCGCCTGAATTATCACATCATTTGGACGCAAGCGGTGGTGATAAGGTTGTGTGAGGTAATACGCCCGGCGCACTGCCTCACGCTCCTGTCGCCACAGCGTCTTATATTAATTCCCTGACCGCTCCATTATTTTGATGACATTGATTTTTGGAACATGAATAAAAGTTTATCTTTTTCGTTCATGCGGATATTATCAGAATAACCGCCTTTTGTTATTTGATACCCGCATGGCTTAACCATAAAAACACCTAAGCCCTTAGTGTATGAACTTACTTCTGAGGCATAGTCTTTACTTGTATTTAATGGAACTTTCCCTTTAATATGACACCACTCATTATTGCAACTGATGTCTTCAATCTCAGACATCATTTTTTGCAAATCTGTAATAGCTTTGGAACTCGCCTCCTGGGGTATCTGCAACTCAAAACAGAGCATCGGTTCGAGAATGTCCACACCTGACTGTTGCAAAGCCAGCCTGAAGACATAGGGGGTCAGCTGTCTGAAATCAGCAGGTGTGCTTACCGGGCTATAATACTCGGCTTGAGTGAAAGTTACTTTCAGATCTGTAACTTCCCAACCATGTAACCCCGATTGGCAAGACATACGAATCCCTTCAAAAACGGCGTTTTGAAAAGAATGGTTCAGATAACCATAGGAGATGTCACTTTCGATTTGCAACCCTGTCCCTAACGGTAAGGGTTCGAGAGTCAGCCCTATTGTGGCCCAGTAAGGGTTGGGTGGTACTTCAATCTGAATAATCTTATTGACCTTTTTTACAGGTCGTTCTTTGTAGATAGTCTTGATCTCATCAAAATGGACCTTGACGGAAAACCGTTCTTCCAGCAATGTCTGTATGATTTCCTTTTGGGTCAAACCATATAACGAGATTTCCAATTCATCGCTATATGAGTTTATGGAAAAGGACAAAGACGGGTCTTCAATCCACAATGTATTCAGAGCGGATATAACCTTGCTTCTCTCTTCGGGCTTGTCTGGCCGGACGGAGGATTTGAGGGCGGGATGCTGATGGGATAATCCTTGAATCAAACAAGGCTTAACACCTAAATAATCTCCGATTCGAAAATCTTCCATATCCTCTACAATCGCGATATCATTGGCACCCACTTCATCAAAATTTATCTCTCTGCCCTGATAAATAGTCTTTAGATTTTTAATCTTGATGGATTTTTCCGAATCGTTGATTCTTACGACGTCTCGAAGTCTCAGACTTCCGTCAATTATTTTTAGAAAACTTCTTTTATGTCCTTTGGGATCATGCTCTATCTTATAGAGATAAGCTGAAAGTCTGTTTGAGACTGATTCCGGAGGAAGTATAAAAGAAGTGATGGCGTCCATCAACTCATTGATGCCGATATTGAACATTGCTGATCCATGTAGCACCGGATAGACTTTGGCTTTTGCCACAAGAGCGATTATCGTATTCCAATAATCAGCCGGTGAAATTTCGCTATCCGACAAATATCGTTCTAATATATCGTCGTCATGGTTGCATACAAATTCTTTGTATTCTTCCTTTATATATGTTTGGGAGCAAACCGGATAAACCGATCCATCGGTAACAGTTTGCATAAACAGGACATCTTGAGACAGATTTGCTTTTATATCCAGATACAAACGCTCCAAATTCACACCGGCACGGTCAATCTTATTGATAAATATAATTGTCGGGATTTGCAGCTTATGTAAAGTATTGAACAGCAACTTTGTCTGCGCCTGTATGCCTTCCTTTGCGGATAAGATGAGGACTGCCCCATCAAGCATTTTGAATGTCCGCTCCACTTCCGCAATAAAATCCATGTGTCCCGGAGTGTCAATGATATTGCATTTCACTCCATTCCAGATAATAGATGTCGTAGAAGCCCGGACAGTAATTCCTCTACGTTTCTCTATATCCATAGAGTCTGTTATGGTGTCACCATTATCCACGCGGCCGCACTTTTCCGTTGCTCCGCTGGCAAACAGCAGATTCTCGGTTACGGAAGTTTTTCCTGCATCAATGTGAGCAAGAATTCCTAAATTTATAATATTCATTTGGATTAAGCAATAATATACTGCATTAGATGCGTTGTCGGAACGCACCTTTTAATACCTCCTCGTAGCATGAGAGAGCTACAGGATTCCTAACTCGTGTTGGTATGTATATTATTACTGCCGCATGGTGACCACAAAATTAGTAGGGTGTTCAGTTAGTTGTTCCGTATTCAGCTCACTTTTTTAAGTGTTTCGGTT
>NZ_SRYB01000067.1:0-2506 GCF_004793975.1 Lepagella muris | reverse complement strand
GGAGAATCCATACTCAGGCATTTCATCATAACCCAATAACTCCGCGCTCCCCGTGCTCTCTGCGGTCTCTGCGGTCTCTGCGGTTGAATCCACCACGGAGACCGCAAAGACCACGGAGTTTTTATTTTTGCAGCGGATAATCCGCCATGCGCAGCCAATAAACTTTTGTTCCTTCTGTTCTCATGTTCTTCTGTATCAACGTGACTTTAGAATTGCATTATAAAGTCATTTTATAAATTTAGGGGTGTGAGGTAATGATTCTTATGTTTTATGTGTCTTTATATTACAATTGGTGCCATAATATTATGACATCAGACTCACTTAACATAATATCCAACCCATAAGATGAACCTTACCGAATTCCTAATTATGTTCATCCTGTTGATATCTTGTCAGCATCTGAACGCCTCCAATCTACTAAACTCTTCTCCAATTGCGGACACAATCCCAGTAAAGTCATTGGAGGAGGTGACCGTCACTCCCCACCAGCAGACTGACTCCCTGCGAAGAACTTCATACATACCTGACAGGAACGCCCTGAAATCCTCACAGAACGGGATTGACCTGCTCAACCGCATGGGTGTGCCTCAGATTGAGATTGACCCTGTCACCAAGACAATACAAGCTGTAGGTGGAGGAGATGTCGCAATATTCATAGACTACATTCCTGCCAATAAGGACGACCTGTCAAACATGCTGACTGCGGATGTCAGACGGGTGGATTATTATGACCATCCTTCCGACCCACGTTTTCTTAACAACACGCGTGTGCTGAACTTCATAATGCGCCGGTATAATTACGGAGGTTACGTGAAGCTGAATGCCGGAGAGGATTTTCTTATAGGAAAGGGGAACATACAAGGCATGGCAAGGATGCGCTACAAGCGCATGACATACGATGTGATGGGACTTTCCCGGTATGAATCTAATGGACATACAGGGAATGAGAGGGTTGAACTATTCAAATTCCCGGAGCAGACATTTACCCGTCACACTTCATTCTCAAAGGCAAAATACCGTCAGCAATATCATCAGGCAAATGCACGTGCCCTATATAATTCAGATAAAATTACGGCAGACAACAGGATTGGCTTCGGACTGGAGAATATACCGCACAATGATTTCAACGGTACCGTGACATACGATGGTATCGGAATACCCACGTCGGTATATCACTCATTGGAAAATGAGAAAAATAAATTCCTTAACTTTTTAGGGGAGTACTATTTCAACTTATCGGATAGGTTCTCCCTGTCATCAGACATTGACTACACATATTCCATGACCAAAGACCATAGTTCTTATCTTGAAGAAAACTTCAACAAAATAATAAACAATGCGTCTGACAGGACGCAGACATTTGATGCGACCATACTGGCGTCATACAATGCCGGCAGCAACACACGCCTCAACATGCAAGGGAGGCTGCATCACGCCCACAGCCATACATCTTATTCCGGAAGTGTATCGGTTCTGGAACGTTCCGACATTACAATGGGTATGGTCGGAGTGAACGGAAGCACCACTCTCGGAAACCTGTACGGATACGCCGCATTTGGATGGAGATGGATCAGATCCTCCCTCAACTCCAAGAGAAGTCTTACGTCAGAACCATACATGGATCTCTTCTTGAAATATTCAATCAACGCAAGAAACTCCATAAGCCTGACATTCCACCATGCTCAATGGGAACCATCGCAGAACTTGAAGAGCGAGATACAGATGCAGGTGTCGCCATTTATGTGGCATACCGGGAATCCGAGACTTAAGGCATACAAAAGCTATGATCTCGGCGTGACCTACATGCTTCTTCCTTCCAACAGACTAAACGTGGCTGTATTCTCCGGTCTGTGTGCAATTACTGACCGCTACTGCTATATCTACGAACCTATGCAAGATAATACCGGAATACTCCGGACAATAGGGCAACCAATGGGATTGTATGCATTTGAGAATGTCGGGGCGGTATGCACACTACGTCTTATTGACAACAGACTGATGCTAAGAGGAAATATCACACAAATTTTCTACCAGAACAGAAAACCGTACTATCATAATATCAGTTATACGAAACTTTCCTTACAGGCATTCTATTACCTTGGGGATTTTAATTTCTCCGCATCCTATGATGCCCCGAAGCGATACTATGACGGCAGCAGCACACCCGCCATAATCAAAAGCCGAGACTATTACGCCATATCTGCCGGATGGGCAAAAGGTGCGTGGAATCTGAATCTTTCCCTGCGCAATATATTCCGATGGGATTGGAAGACCTTTGAGTCTGTCTCGGATTATGAATGTTATTCCGACCGCACAACCTACTATGGAACAGACCGACATGCCAATATCGCTCTAACCGCCACATATTCGATTGACTTCGGAAGGAAGACTAACCGGGAAAATGAACTTCGCGAACAGCAACTCAATTCTTCAGGTATCCTAAGATAGTCCATCAATTATATTATATAATCGTTCACGCGCCGATAGTTTAATTGATCAATGCAAT
>NZ_SRYB01000066.1:0-2676 GCF_004793975.1 Lepagella muris | reverse complement strand
TTTTATTTATTTTACCGAATTTTTAACATCTCAAAATAAGTTTAGACAACTTCAATCTAAGGATTATAAATAATGCTGCGCAAAACCCAATTCTAAAAAGAGCTAAAGATATGAAAGTGACACCTCTTTGCAAATCTTTTCTTTACTTTATAAATAAGAATGAAGAAGAGCAAGGAGTCTGTCAATTTCTGAATCATGTAATTACATGCTATTCTGATTTAATCATACATAATCAGCCTCAATTAGCTGCTCACGAATTGATAAAGATTGTAGATATAATATGTTCAACGTATGAAACAGAGAAATACGATGACATTATTCATGAAAAGAGTATAGATTTATATTCCGTAGAAAAGTGTAATCAACTTTTCAATACGATATTTGAAATATATACTGAGGTTGTTAAGGGGAGTAGAAAACAGATAATCACTGACAATAAATTCAAATGAAGTATTTTAAATCCATACTATTTTCATCAGAATTTCCGTTCTCCAATCGAGAGATATATGTCTTTTTATGCCAATTCGTTCAGCAAGCTATTCTTAAGTAAGACCAATGCGAAGGTGTTCCTCTTTAAGCGTTTCAGCAAGGCAAAACGCTGCAGCATCCGCATTAAATCGGTCACGCTCAGGAGTTCCGGGTGTACCATATTCGGCATTGAGAAGTTCGTCGAAAGTCCGAGCCTTCATTATTGCTTCTTTTTTAACGTTATCCATTTTCCTTCTCCTTAAAACATTGTAAAGTGGATAAATGATTGAAAACTTAGTTTTCAATCATTTGCAAGTTGTATAAACAATTTGTGAAGATTGCTGTATGATTCACTATCTGAATCGATTTTTTGTGCATTGTCGATCGCTTTATTCAAACGATTGTCTGCCGACAATTCTTTTACCCATTTCTCGTTTGAAAGGAATGCTTGATGTTTACTGAAATTGGGTATATATCTGCGTAATATGTCAATTACATCTTCTGATGTTGCGAAATAACGGTTTGTTTTCAGATAATGAAGTAAAAACCAAAATTCAATAGAAGGCATACTGTCGCAGAGTATGACAGACGAATTATTGGCATATCTACGACGAATATCCTCTAACTTTCTCTTTTCTGCTAAACGTGTACGGGTGACGTCAGCATCAAACACACAGACTGCAATACCATTGTCGTCAAGTACCCGGTCTATTTGTTTCTGCATCTCGTCAAAAGTCTGTTCGGTGAAATTACGAGGTTTACATGTGTAGTTATACCCATTAATACGTTTTAGATGGGTGAAATAATACCGTTCGGTAGCACCCTCTCCAATAATGGTAATAGTGGGATTTTTTATTTTACGCTCCTTTATCTTTCGTGCCATAACTTAGAAATTATAGTACGTTGGGTAATGCGCCGAACTGACCGTTCATATATGCCCGGTGGATTGACGATAATTTATTCAGACCTTTGAAATCGGCAAGTGAGAAAAGAGTGGTGTTGCCATCTTTCCCTTTTTCTGTGAACCATACGGAATCTTTGCCGAATATGTCTTCAATATCTTTCAGTATGGGGTCGTAATGCGTTGAGACAAGAAGCTGTGAGTGATTATCCCTGCTGTTTACAAATTTTGTCAGGATATATTCCATCAGATTGGGATGCATCGATGCCTCAATTTCATCGATGCACATAAATGCCTGTCGCTTCAGCTGGGTATAAATCAAGGATTCCAACTCAACCATACGTTTTGTGCCGGCACTTTGGCAGGATTCCGGCAGGAAATGGTTCTCAACACCGGATTCATTTTCTACCGTATGTCCGAAGAGGGCAACCATCTTTTGAATTTTAATATCAGATATATTGAAATCTGCTTCTTTCGCAAACTGCATCAGATATTCCCGGAATTCCGGACTGTCAGCAAGCAATCTCTTCACATCATGAGATAATGATGTGAATGATCCGGACTGTAATGGAAGCATCCTATTGTCAATCCATTTCCGCATATTGTCAAGATATGGCACTGATACGTTTACCTTCTTCAGCACTGCAAGAACCGACATGTTGCGCAAGCAGTTCATTGTCATGACCTCAACCTCGGCAGAAGAGAGTTTCACCAAATCCGGATTGAAATTTAATTTAGATATACCGTTGACATCCTCGCGGGAGAAAACTTTGGTAGGGCTGTCGGAAAGATACACGTATAGATTCTCATGACACACCTTTTCCGGATTTATTACAAGCTGATACCAATAACGTATGCCGTCAATATACAGTTTCACTTCGAACTCAGTGTCATGCGACAATGCATCCGATCGCATCAAGAAAGGCTGCACGTCTGTGCCGTCATCATTAGTCATGGGAATTTTATTCCAGAATACATGGAGAAATTCAATGGCATCCAGCAGATTGGACTTGCCACTTGCATTTGCACCGAGGACAACGGCAAAGCGAAGCAGATTAACCCCGTCAGGCATTGTGACAACACTGTTGTAACGGTCATTGCCCGTGGGTTCGAAACTCAACTCCACCTCATCGCGAAACGACTTGAAATTCCTGATTTTAAGTTCTTGAAGCATAGACAATATTTATATACCCCCAAAATTAGCAATTATTTCGGCAAAATACAAATAAATGCAACGATGGTTGACAAAAATGAGACTGTCTAACAATCAAAAGTTAGATGGTCTCTTTTTTTGTGACGTATTACTA
>NZ_SRYB01000065.1:0-3104 GCF_004793975.1 Lepagella muris | reverse complement strand
CACGAATCTTTTCATTATACAAAATTTAATGATCATAAACCATAAACATTAAACCTTAAACCATTTAAGTGAAGCAAGTTGGAAAACTTGCGAAACTTAAATTATTTTAATTGAAATCATGAGAACGTTTTTGAAGATATTGAAATTTGTATTGATATTTGCTTTGGCTGTGAGTGTGAGTTTCGTATTGGGACTGACAATCGGAGTCTTGGTGAAGGGGGGAGACGTGTCGTTTGGGGTGATATTGTCGAAGATTAAGGGTCTGTCGTGGGAAGAGGTCATAGGTGTGCCTTTGGTGTCGGTGCTGTCTATGCTGGTGGGAGGCGCATTGCAGATCATATTGCATGAACTGGGGCATCTTATCGGCGGACTGCTGTCGGGATATCGATTCCTGTCGTTTCAGGCAATGGGTATAGTTCTGGTCAATGATGGAGGTAAGTTGAGGGTGAAAAGATTCAATATGGATGGTGCACTCGGACAATGCCTGATGACTCCTCCGGATGTCCCTTCCGATAAGATGCCTGTTGTGGTGTATAATGCGGGAGGAGTTGTCATGAACGTGATTGCCACTGCGATATGCGTGACAATCATGCTGTGTGCCAAAGATCTCTCCCCATTTGCCTACATATTTTTCGGGGTTACAGCATTGATCGGACTCTATTTCATTATAGTCAACGGAGTCCCCATGTGCATCAGCGGTTTGCCTAATGACGGCTACAATATGCTCAAACTACGTCATAATGAGAAGTCGCGTGAGGCATTTGCATCAGTCCTGCGGTTATGTGTGCTGTTGAGTGAAGGGGTACGTCCGCGTGACATACCGTTATCCATATTTCAGAATCCGGAGGAGGTGGATTTCAGCCAGCCGATTCAGGTGAATCTTCTATTGGGCTATGCCTCTACACTCATGGACATGGGGCGATATGATGAAAGCGAACGCATATTCCTGGAGATAATAGAGAGGGAGAAAAAGATAAAGATCTTCGTGCTGGAATCCAAATGCGAACTGTCCTGTCTGCTGATGATGAGAGGGGAGACGGATGAGGCATCCTCACTCATTGATGAGAAGGAGTTGAAGATGGTCAAGTCGATGAGCGGTAGCATGTCGTCGAAACAACGCTACCTGTTCTTCCGCGCATTACATTGCGAGGAAGACAGGAAGAAGGCTGAGGAGATTTACAATACGGTGGATTCTCGTCGGAATAATTATCTTATAAAAGGGGAGGTGGATATGGACCTCGAAATGATGAGGGCGCAGCTCTGATCATTCCCCCCGGCATATATCCAGAATCTTTAATACAGGAGTGTCAGCGTCAAGATTATATCTGGCATAATCCTGCGACATTATTCTAACATCGGGAATAAGTTCCTTTGCCAAAGGACTGTCTTTAGGGAAGAATTGCTGCAAGGTGTTGGAGATGCTTGCTGACAGACCGGAACATGGTAGCGTGAAGGGTGTCACCTCCATAAACGTGTTTGGTGCTTGACCCGACGGCACGCCTACCAGTGTGGCTCCCATCTTGTGAAGATAGAAAGCATAGTGGAAAGCTGCGCTAAAAGTGCCCGGGTCGGTTATGACAAATATCTGTTTGGGCTGATATAGTTGCTTTCCATCTAAAGACTGAAGGATTTCCGGAGTCTCCGTCATGGCGTTCTGAATCATCATCTTTCTTATTGATGCAATGTTGTCACCTTGGTAGTCATTATCCATGAAGAGATAGTCTCCCAATTTCATAGATGTGCCCCACGACCGGTTTAATTCTTCGATTGTCTGATTAGTCTTATGGAGATATAGGTCGGAAATAAGACGGATATTCTTGACTTCAAATCTCTTACTGAAATAATCATCGCCAAACATCATCATCAGGGAAGGGAGAGTGATAGGGGTCCATCCCCCGCCATTACCGCGCAGGTCGATGATCAGATATTCCGCCCCCTTATCCTTCATTTCTGTAAGCATACCATAAAATTCCTCAGAAAAAGAGGGTATGGCATTTATTGCCTCCTCAATATTCTCCGGCATATCTTTCCCGACAGACTTATAATGGTATTCAATATCTCCGCGTGCGTTATCCCATCCTTGGTCATAGCAATATCTGTAATTCTCACGCGCCATCACGCTTGATAACCGTAGATACATCACATTACCCTTGTCATCGATAAAATCATATTGGAGATTCCCTTTCGGAAGATTTAGAGAGCTTTTAAGACGCGCCATCTCCACGTCGGCGATGTGTTCGCGTTCTACAATTGGTAATTCAAGGGATATGGTGTCTGCCTGTGGTGTCAGGAGCTGATAGTATACACGGTCGTTGCCATTGACGTTAACGCCAAGTCTGTCCAATATCCTATCCTGATTACCCCATAAGGATAGGTTCTGCATATTGTCCGCCCGGTTTTCACTGGGTTTGATTTTCTCCATTCTCTTATACAGAGAGTCGGCAGGCACATCATTTATGGCAAGTAGGCGAGAACCTAAATATTGTGAGTATGGTTCTGCAATTCCGGCTACCATCAATCCGTCATTCAGCACGTTGAAGGAGATACGTTGCACGTATCTGATTTCGTTCACCTCGTTTGAGTTCGGATAATTCACGAAAGTATGCATATCCTTGAGAGGTATGATAAATTCATTCAACAAGTCGCAGAATCCGTTGACCGAAAGACTGTCGCTAAGAATCCTTTCCAGAGCCATGTCGCGGGCAAGAGAGAAATATGGTTTCCCTCCGAAAGCGGAGTAAGGATCGGGATGTGAGGATTCCAGTTTATCACAGAAAAACAGGAAATCCTTTGCAAGGGAATCTTTGGGAATTGCTGATGAAGCGAAAGAGGAGTTGCCGATGCAGAGCAAAGGGATTGCCGCATACAAAATCCTTACGAATAGGGAATTTGAAAGAGAAGAATGTCGATTCATAATTTAGCGATTGTTGATTAAATGAAGTTTATACAACTTCAAAGGGAATTGCTGCAAAATTAGTAATTTCCGATTAATAATCCGCGAATTTGAAAAAGAAATGCAGATAAGAGAATATTATATTTCCGTTCCCGACATCACGTCGGGAACGGAAATATATTAGTATGAGCAAATTGTTTTAGAAGGTAAA
>NZ_SRYB01000064.1:0-3230 GCF_004793975.1 Lepagella muris | reverse complement strand
ACCATACTGCAAAAACCGTGCCAACATATGTACATTAATTTTTAGAAACTACTTATTTATTTATTATACTCACTTAATTATTTTGTGGATTACTCGGAATTTAGTTAACTTTGTCTTTAGAAAAGACAATTAATAATATTCCTTATATTCCATAAAAACTCTATGGCAAATATCAAACGGTTTTCACGCAATAACTATTTAAAAGTTATTGCGCATTTGGGTGTATTACTCACAATGGTGGCATGGGGAACTTCTTTTATAAGTTCTAAGGTGCTTATGGTTGATGGCGGTTTTACCCCGGTAGAAACGTATATCTATCGTTTTACCGTAGCATACATAATACTTTTGAGTTTCACATTCAAACGCATTTTTGCGTATAGTTGGAAAGACGAGCTACAGTTAATGTTGTGTGGAATGTGTGCAGGCTCAATATATTTTGTGACGGAAAATTATGCATTAAAATATACCACAACAGGAAATGTGTCATTATTGAGTTCGATATCACCAATATTTACGACGGTATTAATGGCTTTGATATATAAGGTCAGAATGATGCCCGGTGTAATAATTGGATCTATAGTTGCATTTGCGGGAGTGGCATGTATTGTTTTCAGTCATGGGGGCAGCCTTGAAATCAGACCTACGGGTGATGTGTTGGCATTATGTTCATCACTGTCTTGGGCTGTTTATACAGTTGCCATTAAGCGATTGACACCTATTTATAATTCGTTGTATATAACGCGGAAATTGTTCTTTTATGGGGTTCTTACAGCGTTACCACTGCTTATGACGCAGAGCACTCCCCTTCATCTATCCGTTTTATTTGATATGGAGCAACCTCAGTATTTATTAAATTTCCTATTCCTTGTTATTTTTTGTTCTATAGGCGGTTTTATAATATTTAATGAAGGTGTTAAGATTCTTGGATCGGTCACAGCAAGTAACTACATATATCTACAACCATTGGTTACAATGGTGGCCGGATATTTTGTGTTTGGAGAAGTTATTACTATTCTTGGATATATCGGATGCATATTGATTATCGGAGGTTTAGTATTTTCAGATAAATTTAAATGGGATTATAGCAAACGCAAGAATCAGGAATGAAGATGTAGCCTGTGCATATAATTCATATTGGTTTAAATGATTAAAATAATAAATACAAATTGATTAGACGTATTGATTTATGATAGACTATAATGAGTATCTTGAATATGCCATCTGTATGGCTAAACTGGCAGGAGAAGTACATCTGAAGTATTTCCGTTCAGATAATCTTAGTATGCAGACTAAGATTAATGATTATGATGTGGTTACTGCTGCTGATAAAGAATCAGAATCAGTCATAATAGAAATGATAAGATCAAAATATCCTAATCATGGAATTATTGCTGAAGAGTCTGGGGTGATTAATGAAAAATCTGAATGGAATTGGATTATAGATCCTCTTGATGGGACTACTAATTTCAGTCAAGGGTTGCCAGTATTCTGTGTTTCAATTGCTCTTGAATATAAAGGAGAAACGATTGTAGGAGTTGTGTATGCAGCCTATTTGGATGAACTTTTCTATGCCATCAAGGGGATGGGAGCTTTTTTTAATGGGAAGAAAATCAGTTGTTCAGATAAGAACAATTTCTCTGAATCTGTGCTTGCGACAGGAGTGCCTTATGATAAATTGGAGAATAGTGACAACAATTTAAAGGAGATTGGAGCAGTTGCACCGTATGTAAGAGGAATAAGGCGTATGGGATCTGCAGCTATTGATTTAGCGTATGTAGGAGGCGGCTTTTTAGATGGTTATTGGGAATTAAACCTTAAGCATTGGGATGTAGCGGCTGGGCAATTAATAGCGCTTGAAGGAGGTGCAATCATAAAGTCAATAAGACCTGATAGGAATTATTCAATAATGGCTGCATCTCCATTGATATATCATGATTTACTTGGTAAACTAATGGGATAAGTAATGCATGGTCAATAGGCTTGCAAGAGGTCATAAATTTATAGCCTTTTGCAAGCCTATTTATATGTTAAGAAGATGGGCGTATCATTAACTGCATTTTTATCAAGAGCTTCGGAAATCTTTAGGAGAAATTCCAACAATTTTTTTAAAATATTTCCCGAAAAATGATTGAGAAGGGAAATTCAATTCTTCAGAAATCTGTTTAACATTGAGGTTCGATGATTTCAAAAGAACCTTTGCCTCTAATATCACATAGCGTTCAATCCATTCTACGGCTGTAAATCCGGTTACATTTTTCATCGTGCGAGATAAATGTTTTGTGGATACTTCCAATTTATTCGCATAAAACTCAAGAAACCGTTCTGTTTTAAAGTGCTTTTGGACAAGACTAATGAATTTAGAAGTAAGCCTATTATTCCCTTTCTGAAAATCATTAGCCAATTGCATATAGCATTTATAAGCTGTTTCAAAGAAAAAAGATGCCAGGCATAAGCTCATTGCTTGATATCCAAATGGATTTGCCTTATCTTCAAAAATGGAATTTATTCTTGAATAAAGACATTCAAATTTATTTAATAGAGAATCAGGTATTTCAGTTACTTGTTGTCTTACTGCAGACGGATAATATATGCAGTCTTGAAGCAATAGAAACAAGTTGTCGCAAAAGCGTTTCGACATAATAATGACAGAAAACTCCAGATCGTCACTTACTCGATTAATCTGTAGTATTTGTGTGCGTCTGATGTTTACAATACAAGGGGCTTTTACAGCATATGAGATAAGATTTATATCAATGTTACATTTCCCTTTTCTGATTAGGATTGATACATTTGACGTAAATTTAACCGGATTAGACTTAGAGGAGAATATTTTCGCATTGTAATTTTTCAATACCCAAAAATCAGCCTCCACTATCGTTGAGATCTCGTCCGGCAATGCAAAATCGTATTTTAAGATTTTATTCATTAGTTTAATGTAATTGAATTGTGGAGTGATATATTCTATCTGCAAAATTATTGCATTATTTCTATATCTGCAAATTTTTTACCAATTAATTTGTGCCTATTTATATTTTTAACTTATTGTAATAAAGTTAAATGTGTATTTATCAATGTCAATTACTTATATGAGTATGCAAAATTATGGCATATATAATTCTGTTTTATCCATTGATTAATTAAAATCATGTTCACAATGGGATTATAATCTATTAAATAGGGTGTTCAGTTTGACGTTCCGAAAAACGGCATCCAGAACACCGGATTTTACA
>NZ_SRYB01000063.1:0-3454 GCF_004793975.1 Lepagella muris | reverse complement strand
AAACCTTAAACTATAAACTTTAAACCACTGAAGTGCAGCTTGCGAAACTTCAGTTATCTTTCTTTAAATTGTTTTGTGTCTTTCATGACCCTCCACATATATCGCGCTGAACGGACGAGAGGGACAAAGGTTCTCACATGCGCCACATCCTATGCAACGCGCCTCATTGACCACCGGAATCTTCGGAGAGTCAGGATTATCCTTGTCTGACGGCACCATCTGTATCGCACCTACCGGACAGTGACGCGCACAGTTACCACACGACACACCCTCCGTCAATGGAAGACAATTCTCCTTCACCCATACGGCATGACCGATCTGCACAGATGATTTCTCTGCCTTATCTATCTTGATTATGGCTCCAGCCGGACATACCTCCGAGCATTTCGTACATTCCGGACGGCAATAGCCCAGTTCGTATGAGGCACGTGGCTGCATTAGCGTGTCGAGATCTGACGATGGACGCAGCACTCCGTTGGGACAAGCCACCACGCATAGCTGACAACCCGTGCAATGCTGGGTGAGATGCTTGATCCCCTGTGCGCCGGGAGGCACTATCGGAGTCTTACGGGCAGGCACCTTCTTATCCTCGATATGGGCAAGACCGCCATCGACAGTCTTCTCCTCAGCCTTCAGTAGCACGGCTGTGCCGACAGCCATTGACGTCACCACGAAACTGCGACGCGACATACCGGAAGCCTCGGCTCCCGACTCCGACGCCACATCCACTTTTCTTCTGCGTGAATATGAGATTGCTCCCTTAGTGCATTTTTCAAGACAATCCATACATGCCACACAACGCGAATAATCAATTCTATGGTTCTTGCTGTCGATACATGCCGACTTGCAGTTGCGGGCACACAATCCGCAACCGTTGCATTTAGTAGTGTCGATTACCGGACTGAACAACGAATATTTCGACAGGAATCCCAAGACAGTCCCCACGGGGCAAATCGTGTTGCAATACGTGCGTCCGTTACGCCACGCAAGGAAACCGAGTATCACCAGCGTAGCCACGGCAATGCCGAACGTCACCCAACTGCGCACCCACACGTCGACCGTATAGAAAGCGTAGCTCTCCCTGCGTGCAGCCCACTCGGCAAGCAGATTGTTGCCGAAAGCCCATATCGGTGAAAGGAGATTCTGTGCAATCCTGCCATACGCGCTGTAAGGCGCAAGGAGTGCAAACAGCGAACCTATGCCTGCAACCGCAGCCACCACCATCACTCCAAGCATAACATATCTCAGCACACTCTTCGCGCGGGAATAAGAATAACGGTTCTTCTTGCTTCTCTTCCCTAACCATCCGAAGATATCTTGCATGACACCTAACGGACATATCACCGAACAATACACTCTACCGAAAAGCAAAGTCAACGCGACCAACGCGATGATAACCCCCACATTCAACGCCATCAAGGCGGGCAAGAACTGAATCTTTGCCATCCATCCGAGCCACGCATGAGCGATGCCGGAGAAATCAAGAAAAAGGAGTGTTATGCAACTGAAAAACACCAGTGCAAAAGTAATTCTGATTTTTCTTAACATGATTTTATAGGTTAGACGATAAGTTTCTGCAAATATACACCTAATAATTCAAATTATCACAATCATTCTCTAAAATACAATAATTCCTGCAACCCAACAAAAAAATAGAGACGCCGATCGGCAGCGTCTCTATCAATTTTTACAT
Source organism: Lepagella muris (assembly GCF_004793975.1). NCBI lineage: Bacteria > Pseudomonadati > Bacteroidota > Bacteroidia > Bacteroidales > Muribaculaceae > Lepagella > Lepagella muris. The sequence goes on along the minus strand of NZ_SRYB01000063.1, from coordinate 1,761 downwards.
ACATCTTTATATTTTCAGTTCCTATTTCCCGGCGACAGATGTGCCCGCGCGTCCCTGTCCGTTTAGTTGATAAAGCAGCGAAGGCGTGATGACGGTATGGCGTTTGTCAAAATGTACACCGTTCATCTGTAAGGGAGTCATTACAGTCGCACCCGGGATTTTGCTTATATCTATGCTTTTCATATTCTGAATGGAATAAGAGGGTTATATGTGGATGGTTAAGACGTCTTAACTTCACTTGCCGACGAGGATGCAGCAAACCGTTTGATAAGGAAATCATCAAACCTGTTTATCGCAAGCAACACAACCCCATATACACAGCCAAGTATCACGAAATCCCAGCCAAGCGGGAACACTTGCTTTGTCCAGCCTCCGATAAGATAAGCCACAAACAGGAGCCACAATGTGCATTGCACACACACGCACAACGTGCACCACGTCTTTGCCACAAACTTCTGATACGATATACTCCAGACCGTATAGGGGAGACACAATATGTTGATTGCCGCCAGTGCAGGCAACGTCTGGGGGAACAGTAGCATTGCCATAAGACTGACCGAGAAATACGCCAGTCCCACCTCACTCCATTTCACAATACCCATGAATGACGAGGCTTCCGACTGCGCTATCTCATCGCATCCACCCTCCTCAATGGCGGAGCAGACCGCATTGGCTGCAGCCGTGTGTATACCGAGAGATTTCTGCACAAGGCTCCAGGAGAACCACAGACCCGCTATATCAAATATCATTACAACCCAGGCTGCCACATGGCAATACAGGCCGTCTGCCCACATACCCACGACAAGAAGCACCGGCAGCAGTATGAGTAATGTCCACCTCTTCACTCCCGAAGCAATCTCCGCCACATGATGGCGGGTATATCCTGGCTCGATACTTTCCGAAGAGTCTGACACAAGAAGTGCGACTCCGTTCCAAGCATCCAGAACGGCATCAATTGATGCCTCAAACTCCTTATGCTGGGAAAGATACGTCACCTGACCACCTCCAATTTTCTCCACTATGATAAAACCATCGGGCGTATCGGCAAGAAATGGCACCGGCATAACTGCCAATGCATTACGTCGTTCCTCGGAAGCAACCGATATTCCGGCAGTAGCGACGCCATACTCTCTCAACAATTTCGACAGACCGAACATCGACCGGAATGGCATCTGCGAGAAACGCTTGTCGGAATATAACTCCGTATGGCGCACCCCAAGCACAGTGAGCAAGTCAGACAACAGTGTAGCCATGACGAAAATACCGTTACGTTACATATATTTCTCTATTTTCGCAAGCAACACCTCGCCATCCATCTCTCCTGTCTGACGCCACATCTCCTCTCCATCGCGATAGATGATAAATGTAGGCAACGATTCCACACCCAAATCCTGCGACAGTTTATCATACTCATCAATGTCAAACTGATGGATTGCTACCTGACCGGCAAGTAACTCCTTTATCTGAGCCACCACCGGCATCATTCTCTGGCAATGAGGGCACCAAGACGCATAAAACTCGACAAGCACTGTCGTGGAAGAATTCACTAATTCACTATAATTCATAATACAATCAAGATTAAAAAATTTACTTTACAAGTCACAACGACTTCTCAATATCTAACAATCCAGATTCCTCAGAAGTTCTCATAATTCTACACACCTTGATAATAACAGCGACATCCTCCCAACGTCAGTTCAAAAGAATTATTTAAGTTTCGCAAGTTTTCCAACTTGCTTCACTTAAATGGTTTAAGGTTTA
>NZ_SRYB01000062.1:0-5018 GCF_004793975.1 Lepagella muris | reverse complement strand
GCATCAACTTTACTATGAGAGCTTGATATGTTCATTTATTTTTCTGAAGTACTTATTTGAATAATTTTTCATATATTTGCAATTATTAATCAAATTAAAAGCATGTATTTTTTATTTGTTTCAAATGAATTGTTTATAACATTATAATTAAAGTAGTCTAAATTAGTCTTTTGGGATAAGTTTGGACAATTTTATTAATAAGCAGTTTGGCGGAATCAAGATTAATGCATGTGTACAATTTAAAATTTAGTATATGAATAAACTAACCGCAACAATGGGTGGTATGCTATTACCACTGGTATTAGGTGGTTGCCAAGACACTGGTCAATCATCTGATAAAGTTATTGGCAAACCTGAGATTCAAGTCATAGATGGCAAGGTGACTGCAGAAGTGCTTGAGGCTTTTGGTAGGATCTCGTCTCCACTTCCATCTCCTGATGGCTCTAAGATTATTTTCCTGCTTGCTTACGAGAGTATTGAAGAGAATAAGTCTAATTCCGAGATATACTCGATGGATGCAGATGGAAGCAACATGAAACGTTTGACAGAGACTTCTTCCTCTGAATCGAATATACGCTGGATTGATAATGGGAATAAGATCGCATATCTACGGAAAGATGATAAGACAGGCAAGGTCCAATTGCATATTATGAATGCTGACGGATCTGGTGTGAAATGTCTTTCTGATGTTCAGAATGGAATAGAAAGTTTTGAAATTTCGCCTGATGAGACTAAAATTATTTTTAGTTCAACAATTGCAGCCTATAATAAGGATGAAGATTTATTTAAGGGTCTTGATAAGACATCCGGTAGGGTTGTCAATGATTTAATGTATAAACATTGGGATGAATGGGTTGATAATATTCCCCATCCATTTATCGCAGATTTCTCTGAGAAAGGGATTTCTGAATCTGTGGATATCATGGCTGGCGAGCCCTATGAATGTCCGATGCGTCCATTTGGAGGAGCCGATGCCTTTGCATGGTCGCCTGATAGCAAGAGCTTAGTTTATGTGTCAAGAAAATTGAAGGGGCAAGATTATGCGTTTTCTACCAACAGCGATCTTTATCTTTACGATATAGAGGGAAAAACCACTAAGAATCTTACGGAAGGCAATATGGGGTATGATACAAATCCTCAATTTTCACCTGATGGAAAGACTTTAGCTTGGCTTTCAATGCAAACTCCTAAATATGAGAGTGACAAGAAGCGATTAATGTTGATGGATATGTCTTCAGGGACAAAGACAGACCTGACAGAAAATTGGGATTATTGGCCGGAAAACTTCCAGTGGGCAAAGAATGGAAGCAAAATATGGTTTAATGGATATTTCCAAGGAGTTTCACCTGTTTTTTCAATTGATGTAAAGACCTGTAAAATTGACACCGTCGCTATGGATGTCTGTGATTTTGCAGATGTTGTTCCAGTTGCAGATAACGCAGTAATCGCATTACGGCATTCCATGAGATATCCCAATGAGATTTGCCTTGTATCTGATTCAGGCGTTAAACAGCTGACAGAAATAAATAGCGAATTGCTCTCTCAACTTAAATTAGGAGAAGTAAAGAAGGTCATGGTTCCGACCAGCGATGGAAAGGAAATGCTCACATGGGTAGTGCTTCCTCCAGACTTTGATCCGGCAAAGAAATATCCGGCAATACTATATTGTCAGGGAGGTCCGCAATCTGCAGTAAGTCAATTCTGGAGTTATCGTTGGAATATGATGATAATGGCATCTAATGGATATATTGTAATACTTCCGAATCGTAGAGGTCTGCCTGGCTTCGGCACAGAATGGAATCGACAGATTTCAGGAGATTACGGTGGCCAGAATATGAAGGATTATCTTTCCGCAGCAGATTATATGGCTAAGGAGAGCTATGTCGATGAAAAGAAAATGGCTGCTGTAGGTGCAAGCTATGGAGGTTTCTCTGTGTACTGGCTTGCCGGTCATCATGAAGGTAGATTTGCTGCATTTATTGCGCATGCCGGTATCTTTAATCTTGAAGCTCAGTATTTGGAAACAGAGGAGATGTTTTTTGCAGATTTTGATTTGGGTGGTCCTTTCTGGGATAAAGAGAATGCCATCGCCCAGCGCACGTATGCAAATTCTCCTCATAAATATGTCAACAATTGGTCAGCTCCGATACTTGTAACTGTGGGAGAATTGGATTACCGGATTCTTGCATCGCAAGGAATGATGGCATTCAATGCTGCAAAGATGCATGGTTTAGAGGCAGAGATGCTTGTATTCCCCAATGAAAATCATTGGGTGCTGCAACCACAAAATGCAGTATTATGGCAAAGAGTATTTTTCAAATTCCTTGATAAATATCTTAAATGATAATTTATAATTATTAAGTTTAGGGAGACCTTTCAGACTCATTCTGGAAGGTCTTTTTTATACCTAACAATAGGTATTTTTTATTATTGGTATGCCAATTTGCATGATACTATATTAAAAAAAGTTAACTTTGCATATAAATTATCTAAGAATATTTTATATGAGATTATCTGATCTTAACCCCGGAGAGACGGGCGTTATTACAAAGATATTAGGACATGGCGCTTTTAGAAAGCGAGTTATGGAAATGGGCTTTGTAAAGGGTAGAGAAGTCACAATGATACTTAATGCACCTTTACAAGACCCAATTAAGTTCAGACTTATGGATTATGAAGTGTCCTTAAGAAAAAGTGAGGCACATCTTATAGAAATCATATCGTATGATGAATGGGAAAGGCACCTTGAGCATGAACTTCATATTGATGTGGAGAATGGAGAGGAGAATAATCATTCGGTCCCTCATGATAAGATAATCAACATTGCATTGGTAGGCAATCCCAATTGTGGAAAGACATCGTTGTTTAATATTGTCTCAGGAGCTCATGAGCATGTAGGTAATTATGCAGGTGTCACTGTAGGAGCAAAATCCGGAACAATGAAATATAAAGGGTATCAGTTCAATATCGTTGATCTTCCCGGCACATATTCTCTTTCTGCATATTCTCCGGAGGAGTTGTATGTGATGAGGTATCTTCGTGAGGAAACACCCGATGTTATCGTAAATGTGGTTGTGGCATCTAATCTTGAAAGGAACCTTTATTTGACATCCGAACTCATCGACATGAATAGAAGCATGGTGATTGCTCTTAATATGTATGATGAGTTGGAAAAAAATAAATCAACTCTTGAGTATAAACAATTAGGGAAAATGTTGGGAGTACCTATAGTCCCGACAAAAGCATATACCGGTTGGGGTATTGATAATTTGTTGGATACGATTATAGAAGTGTATGAATTACGTAATCCTGATACTCGTCATATTCATATTAAATTGCGAACGGAAATTGAAGATGGAGTCCGCCAGCTTGTTGATAGTTTCAAGATTGACAGTACCCTTTCCCCAAAGTTTTCGCCTCGTTATCTTGCCATTAAAATGTTGGAGAAAGATCCCGAAGTGGAGAGGATTCTAAAAGATTATCCAAATTATCATGAATGGGAAAGAATCAGGAATCGGGCAAATGAAAAAATAGAGCGGGAACTTGGGGATGATGCCAATGCGATAATTGCTGCTGAGAAATATGGATTTATTCAAGGAGCTCTTGCGGAAACACTGCAAAACGGCAAGACTGAAACTGAAAATTCAACGAAGATAATTGACACATTTGTCACAAATAAACTTTTTGGATTCCCCATATTCCTCTTGATAATGTGGCTAATGTTTTGGGCTACATTTCAAATAGGATCTTATCCTATGGAATGGATTGAGATGTTTGTAGGTTGGTTATCTGGAAAACTTGGTGAATCTATGGCAGACGGCCCACTGAAAGATTTGATTTTGGATGGCATTATAGGTGGTGTAGGAGGTGTGATAGTATTCTTACCGAATATATTGATTCTATATGCTTTTATTTCATTTATGGAAGATTCCGGTTATATGGCACGTGTAGCTTTCATAATGGATAAACTGATGCATAAAATGGGGTTACATGGAAAATCCTTCATACCGTTAGTCATGGGATTTGGATGTAATGTGCCGGCCATTATGTCAACCAGAATAATTGAAAGTCAATCAAGCCGATTAATTACAATTTTAATAAATCCTTTTGTAAGTTGTTCGGCAAGAATTCCTATTTATGTTCTTTTATCAGGGGCTTTCTTCCCGAAATATGGTGCATGGATATTTACCGGATTATACATATTAGGAGTTGTGGTTGCGGTTGTGACAGCTAAGATATTAAGAAAGTTCTGGTTCAAGAGAGATGAAACTCCATTTGTAATGGAACTTCCACCATATCGGATACCTACAGCCAAGGCTACTGTCAGAAATATGTGGTCAAAGGCTAAGCAATATTTACAGAAAATGGGAGGAATTATCCTGATTGCGTCTATATTTATTTGGGCTCTCTCCTATTTCCCTCATTTTAATCTTGAAGATATTCCTCAGCAATACATATCGGAAGCAATTTCTGAAATGCCACCAGAAACAGTTGCAAATCATGATTCTGACGAATTGAGAGAGTTAGTTGTGAATGAATATCAACAAAGCAACTCAATACTCGGACATATTGGAAAATTCGTTGAACCTGTGATGCAGCCAATGGATTTTGGATGGAAAACTTGTTGTTCCCTATTGGCAGGATGTGCGGCAAAAGAGGTCGTGGTTTCTACGCTCGGAGTGTTATACGTTGGGGATGATGATACTGAATTATTAGCTGATAGACTGACAAAAACATCAGAGATCACAGGACATGCCCCTTTCAATGCAGCCTCCGCTCTTGCATTTATGGTATTTGTTTTATTGTATTTTCCTTGTATTGCAACAGTGACGGCGATAGTCAAGGAAACGGGTTCTTGGAAATATGGAGTATTCGTAATACTTTATAATACTATGATAGCCTGGATATTGTCGTTTGTTGTATATCGAATAGCTATTTTGTTTGCATAAGACATATAAATGAAGTCAGCCAAATAAATAGGGCATCTGAAATTTCAGATGCCCTATTTATTTGGCTGA
>NZ_SRYB01000061.1:0-5782 GCF_004793975.1 Lepagella muris | reverse complement strand
AAACCTTAAACTATAAACTTTAAACCACTGAAGTGCAGCTTGCGAAACTTCAGTTAATTGAATTATTATAGTGAAGTTGTATAAACTTCATATTGGTAAAACAATCCGCATGTAAAAATTATTTCACACAAAATATTAATAATTAACGATATTTTAATCTAAAAATGACTTATTTGTAGATTTTAAACCATTATATTTGACTTATTTGTAGCAATATAAGGGAATATCTCCGAAAAAACGCACCTACAGATAAAATTTTAAAGCAAATGATATTTATCAAGCAGAAACTCATAGACAGGCACCATCGTCACCTCCATCCCTTTCGTATTTATGACTGAAGATTGCCCGTCGGAAAGTATGAACATACGCTTGCATCCCGTCTCCCTTGACAGTGAGACCATCCCTGCAATTTTCTCCTTCAGCATGGCTTCAGACTCCTCCTCCGGCATAATCTGAATCAATACCCTCATGCGCATATCCTTGCACACGGCAAAACTGCATGCAAGCTCCCGACTCGAATAATAGTGAACGAAATAGCCATGCCTTTGCGCTGCCCTGAGCAACTGAATGTATACAGCAGTCTCGACCCTTGCCACTATATTCTCAGCAGACACGAGGGAGACGTCGGCGGCATAAAGTTTCTCCCTGTAATTCCTGACCTTATCGAAAAGCGATAGCCTTGCAAGCCTTACGAGCAAGCATGTACGCTTAATTGACTCGACATACTTCCTGAGCGTGTTGACAGATGCCACCTCATAATGATGCAGGCTCTCCTTATAGTCCATGCTCATTGGGGTATCCCTGACGAGATTACATGCCAGGCGCTTTATCTCCGGGATTTTAGCGGCACGTAAATCATTCGGCATGTCTCTTTCCATTATTTTGGAAATAACAGGATCCGTCGACCTCCTGTGATATTTTCTTGACTGGTCAGCCGGGAAACCTCCCCTCTTCAGGAAATCCTCAAATGCAGCAGCCGCAATTCCTCGTGATACGGGGGACTGGGAATCATAATCTATACCATGCCATATACAATATTCCGAAAAGGATAGGGTAAACATGTCGGTCGTTTTCGCATTGAGACAATTCTCCGGGATTTCCCCCGAATTTATCGCCACCACCTTTATGCCCAACTCCCTAAACGAGCCTATCAGAATCTCCCACGACGGATATTTCACCACCTCATCAATTATGACCACATCAAACTGACCGTACACACCCGTCAGAATCTCAATTATGGCTGACGCCGGAATACGGTCCAATCCGTTTTGAACAGATTCCGACACGTCGATATATGCAAATCTCTTTCCCGAATCTTTTAGCTTTCTCACGATTGCCGTTGTCTTGCCTGCCCCTCTGACACCCTGCACAAAATTAACGTCTGCGTCCAAGTCAATCACCGACAGACCATGACGATGGTGATACTCCCCCTTACATATCTTATCGACGATAAGATTCTGATTCTGTATCAATTCCTTAATACCGGCATACCACATTTCCTCAGCATTTTACTATGCGCACTATGTAATATTCCCCATTGTCTTCCAGATAGTCTACCGTGAGTCCGAGGCTCTCCAACTGCGAAGCAAAGACCTTACCGTCAATCAGATGGTCGGAATGCACCGAACCGTCGTTATGACGGTGTATCCCGTTGATTGATTCCTTACTTTCCGGGAAAGCTATCACCAGACGACCTCCCGGATTAAGATTGAGCTTCACAAGCCATTCCAGAGTGTCGAACGGTCGGTCCAGATGCGGATACATGCAGTAAAGCATCATGCAGTCATACGTAGCATCTATCGTGTCTTCCTCAACGTCAATATTGAGGTAGTCAACGTTGAGGTATTGAGGGTATTTTGCGGCTGCACGCTTAAGCATCTCTTCCGAAATGTCAGCGGCATCTATATGCCCCGTCTCCCCTATCCTCTCTTCAAGATAAGGGATAAGCACGCCGGTGCCCGTGCCTACATCAAGCACTCTATCGCCCGGCTTTAAATCCGCGATATCAAGTATATGGGAGATTCTGGCGGGATTCACGTCAGTGATCTTATCCCAGTTTTCAGCCATCTCATTAAAAAATTCCCGGTTGGTCTGTTTTCCGCAAGACATAGTTCTGTTGGTTATGGTTCATTTTATGAATAACAAAATCCGGAGTTGTTTTGTTTCACGACCCGGCGATTCTCTTGAAAATCGAAAGTAATAGGAGATTGTATAAACATTATCTCACGTCACTACGTTCTAAATTTTGTAATCAAAACTTAATAAATATGACACAGAAAGAATTCAGACAAATATTGAGGGAATGCATACAAGAGTATATCGATAATTTCGACCGTTTTGATTCCGACCCACAGCTTCGGATAAATCCCCTATCTCTTGACGTGGAGCTTGTCAACGGTGCCGATATGCGTGAGGAGATTGAAGATTCAGATGAAGCTATCGAGGATGCCGCGGCAGCTCAAGGGATGGAGAATCAGGATGCCTCTGACTACCAGGCTAAACAGAATCCCGATTTTTATCCTGTGAAAAAACTTCTCCAGGCATCCGGTAATACTGATGTGCCGTCGGAGACCGCGATAGAGAGAATTGTCGTGAATTATATCAAATGACTCGGAGTCTCCCGCCGTTATTGCGACTTAGGCAATTACATTAACCAATCTTAATTATGCAAATATGAAAACTACAATTATCGCCGGCTTAGGTGGCTTTCTCGGCACTTGCCTCCGGTTTCTATCTGAGAAACTCGGAGCTCTGATATGCCACCTTTCATTTCCGCTCGGCACATTCATGGCAAACATGTTGGGATGCCTTATAATAGGACTCCTATACGGCTATCTCGACAAGACCGGAAAATTAAGCAAGACCCAGAACGCTTTATGGATCACAGGATTCTGCGGAGGTTTCACCACATTCTCCTCTTTCAGCGATGAGATGGTGGGGATGCTGAAGACGGGCGACTGCGCAATGTTCTGGTTTTATCTTTTAGTGAGTTTATTCTTCGGCATCTCAATGGTTGCACTGGGTGCCTCTGTCAATTATAAAAACACAGCGAATTCATGATGAGTCAATGATAATAGCCGGAGTCGGAGGTTTTTTCGGCACGGCATGCCGATACCTCGCAGGAATAGCCGGCAAGAAATTTTTTGGTGACAAGTATCCCGCCGGGACATTCTTCGTGAACGTTGTAGGATGTTTCATCATCGGCATTCTCGCCGGACTTTGGACACGACATGAGATGAGCGCGGAAATGAATGCCCTTCTCATCACAGGTTTCTGCGGAGGTCTCACCACGTTCTCCTCCTTCAGCCATGATGCATTTGCCATGATTCAGAAAGGTGAATGGATTAAGTTTATTCTTTATGTAGTGCCATCCGTAGCCCTCGGACTTCTCTTCGTATGGCTCGGGATGTCAATAACAGACTGACAGATAGAGAATCCTTATCATCCGACACACTCCAAAAGCCTCACACCCGGCTTTTGGAGTGTGTCTCTTTTTTCGATACCATACACACCGAATATACATTTGCGTTAAACCAAAATTTTATATAAATTTGTAGACGATAAGAAAAGACAGGAAAAGCATTGATTTAGCGACATGAAGCTCCGTTGCGTTGTCGAACATATAACTTACCAGAATCCGGAGAACGGATGGTCGGTAATGAAAGTCAAGGTCAAGGGATATGATAATCCCGTGACCTTGGTCGGCTCATTGCTTGAAGTTCCGGTGGGTAGTGTCCTGCTCGTTGACGGAGAATGGAAAGTAAACCAGCAGTATGGCAACCAGTTCGTGGCGCAATCATGGGAAGAGGTGATGCCTGCCACAATCTACGGCATTGAGAAATACCTCGGTAGCGGTCTTGTAAAAGGTATCGGACCGGTGTTTGCAAAAGCCATAGTCAACAAATTCGGTCTGGATACTATCAATGTCATAGAAAATGACATCGACCGATTGAAAGAGGTGCCGAATCTCGGAAAGAAACGTATCGACAAGATACGCGAGAGCTGGGAGAAACAGAAGGACATCAAAAATGTTATGGTCTTTCTCCAGGGATACGGGGTAAGCACCGCATACGCCGCCAAGATTTACCGTCACTACGGCAAGGAATCCATCACAAAGGTAAAGGATAATCCCTACCGTCTTGCTGACGACATTTGGGGGATCGGCTTCAAGACAGCCGACGGGATAGCCTCAAAGATGGGCTATGAGAAGAATGATCCCCGGCGATGCCGGAGCGGTCTGCTATACACCCTAAACCAGCTTGCGGAGGATGGTCATGTATATGCCGGACCGGAGCAACTTGTAGCAACGGCTCGCGAATTGCTTGAAGCCGAAGAGGAACCGATCCGACAGGCGTTGTCTGACATGATTACTGACAAGGATCTGATTCAGGATAATGAGGCGGTATATCTTCCACCCTTCTATTATGCAGAACAAGGGTCTGCTAAACGCCTTACGGAACTGTTGGCTTCAGACCAACCGCAGATTGCAGCCGAGCCGGAGACGGAATACGGCAATCGGTCTGCGGATATAGTGTATGATGATGTTCAGCTTGAAGCCATCAGACGTGCGCTTGAAACTAAGGTGATGGTGCTTACCGGCGGACCCGGCACCGGCAAGACAACGACTACAAAGGGGATAATAGAGGCTTTCAAGGCAAGGGGGAAAAAGATACTCCTTGCCGCGCCTACGGGTCGTGCAGCAAAACGCATGAGTGAGGCTACCAGTATGGAGGCGAAGACTATACACCGCCTGCTTGAATACAATCCGAAGGATGGATACAAGATCAATGACGAGAACCCATTAGACGGTGACGTGCTGATCGTGGATGAATGTTCGATGATCGATCAGATTCTTCTGTATAATCTGCTGAAGGCTGTGCCGCCGACAATGAACCTTATCCTTGTAGGCGATATCGACCAGTTGCCGAGCGTGGGTGCCGGCAACGTGCTACGCGACATCATTGATTCAAACAGGATTCCGGTGGTCAGACTTTCCAGAATATTCCGTCAGGCTCAGTCAAGCCGTATCGTGATGAACGCCCATGCCATCAATGCCGGACATTTCCCTAATATCAGCAACGGACGTGACACCGATTTCTTCTTCATCAAGGCAGAGGATGCCGAGGCTATGCCGGAGATGATTGTGAGTCTTGTCAGGGACAGGCTTTCGAGAGCATATAATCTCCCTGCGAATGAAGTGCAGGTGCTCACCCCCATGCAGCGTGGAACTGTAGGCGCATCAAACCTCAACATATTGCTCCAGCAGCGACTGAATCCAATAGGCGCGAGTCTCAGCCGTTCGGGCTACATCTACCGTCAGGGTGACAAGGTGATGCAAATCCGCAATAATTACGACAAGAGCGTGTTTAATGGCGATATCGGCTTTATAAGCAGTGTAGACGTCAATGAGAAGAGATTGACAGTGACATTCGATGGCAAACCTGTGGAATATGAGCAGTCGGAACTTGATGAGTTGACATTGGCATACGCCATAACTATCCATAAGAGTCAAGGTTCGGAGTTCCCGATTGTCGTGATGCCTGTCACGATGAAGCATTTCGTTATGCTCCAACGCAATCTGATATACACCGGCATTACCCGTGCCAAGAGAATCTGCGTACTTGTCGGCACCACCAAGGCACTCGCATACGCCATCCGAAACCAGACCGTCTCAAAGCGAAATACCCGACTAAAAGAACGGCTTAACTTCAGCAACTAACAAAAAACAGTTTCCGAAACCGCCGTTTCCGAAACGGTGGTTTCGGAAATGTATATTCAATTA
>NZ_SRYB01000060.1:0-7346 GCF_004793975.1 Lepagella muris | reverse complement strand
GGTGTTGACGCTCCGAAAACTCACCTCTGTTAACAATAATTTTTAAACAACCTCTTATTATTCCATTTGTGTCATTGTTTCTGACTTTTGTCGCATGTCAAGATGAAATTCCATTGCCATCCCAAATAATATGATGGAGAATTTGATGATGCATTTTATTCCACTGATGATGCATGGATAATTGATGATCTAAATTTCAACGGAGTACTCAACATCCATCTCTAAACATATATCCAAAATACTTACCGAAACAATCCACGTATAAAATAAAAGACTATGAGACTAACTGTTTTTACATTCATTTCAATAATGGCATTTCTCGGAAGCTTAGGATTCATTACGTCATGCTCTTCCGAAAATGACAATCCGGATACAGATCAGAAACTGATCGCATCTGAAAGGAAGTCGATACAGATGACTGCACAGACACGTGCGACTGCCGAAAATCTTAAGAATTTCTACACGTCATTCACAGCTGAAGCTGTGAAAAATGCACTTGAATCAGACAGTCAGGATAAAAACATAATTATCTCGCCATTATCTGTATCAATGATGCTGGGAATGGTGGCAAATGGCGTTGACCAAGAGGTACAGCAAGAAATAGTCTCATATCTCGGATGTGAGAATCTGTCATCTCTAAATTCCCTGTGTGCTCAATTTATCGAAGAACTTCCCCTTGCTGACGAACTCTCTTCATGCTCTATCGCAAATTCTTTCTGGATCAATAATCCGCTTACGGCAAAGCAAGAATTTCAATCCCTTCTGACCGATTATTATACTGCGGGGATACACAATGAAAATTTTTCAGGGCAAGAATCCGAAACCGTAAAAAAAATAAATTCATGGTGTCATAACCACACGAATGGACAGATCCCGAATATTATTGACCACATAAATCCATTAACCGCAGCAATCGCACTGAACTCTATATATTTCAATTCGCCGTGGTCTGCCAACTTGTTTACAAAGAAGAATACTAAAAAAGATTCATTCAAAGGGGAAAACGGCAATAAAACAGTTGACATGATGGTGTCCGAACCATCAGTTCTCTCTTGTTGTGAGAATGATAATTTTGAAGCTGTATTTCTTGAATTCGGAAATTCTGCATTCGGTATGTGGGTGGTGATGCCCAAGCCGGGGATTCCTACAATAAACGTTGTGGATATATTAGCCAAAAAGAATCTCGATGTTCTTAATGAATCCTCATTTAAAGATACTTTTATAGTCGAATTCCCCAAAATTAATCTTGTCTCATCCCTATCATTGAATTCCATTCTCAAGAGAAGTGGACTTTCCAAAATATCAGGAGTTATCACCGCGACATTTGCAAATGAAGAATTTGAGGCTTTCCTTGATATGCAACACGCCACATCCTTGAAACTTGACGAAAAAGGTGCTGAGATTGCAAGTGCCTCCAAAGGAGATTTTATCTTTGGATTCGGTGGTTCCGACTCTGAAAATCCAAGTGTTTTCAAAGTCAACAGACCGTTCTTCTTTTTTATTACTGAATTTAGCACAAATGCATGTATTCTATCCGGTTATATTTCCGAGCCTTAGATAATAGCTATCCTTGGACAAATGAAATCATCAAAACGGAAACAACATCCAGCATATCCATGAATTGGGGATATTCAGGATCATACGATAATATTTTTTACAGTCCATATGATACCGATTGGAATGCGGGAGGACATAATTTCAATCTTGATCATAGTATACTTATCAGATCTGACATTCAATAATCATTTAAATATCATCCCATTATGAAGAAAATAAATCTAATCATCAGTAGCTGCATGATTGTTCTCGGAGCATTCATACCAATAGCATGTTCTTCAGATTCCATTGATAATGGTCCAGATAACGTAACCCCGAATGAACGGGTAGACATACAGCTATCTTCCGAAACCCGTGCTGCCGCACGATCCCTTATGGATTTCTATATCGGGTTCACCACCGATGCCGCTAATTTTGTTGATAATGATGCAAGTTTCACATCAAAAAACTTCTCCGTATCACCTCTATCGGCATCTATGGTGCTCGCAATGATTGCCAACGGCACAGATCAGGAAGTGCAAACGAAAATCGCGGGATATCTCGGCACAAGCGACATAAACGCATTGAATGAACTCGCCGAAATACTACTCACCGAATTACCCAAACTTGATAACCAGACTGAATTGAAACTTGCAAATTCAATATGGGTAAACAATCAATTCAAACTTACGGACTCATTCTCTTCCCTAATGAATAAGGAGTATGAGGCAATAATCAGCTACAATGATTTTAAGGGGAATATAAACAAGGTGATAAAAGACATCAACAAATGGTGTTCCACACAGACTGCCGGACTTATTCCCGAATTTATTAAGCAGCTTGACCCTGCCACGCTTGCAGTATTCCTGAATGCCGTATATTTCAAAGGATTATGGAAAGAGGGAACATTCCTTGAGGAGAACACCAAGAAACAGATTTTCAACGGAAGCAACGGACCTGCTCAGGTGGATATGATGCATGCATATTCCGCCAACAGACTATATGCCGACGACGGAAATTTCAAAATGTTCTCACTTAATTTCGGCAACTCAGCATTCAATCTTAGAATTGTGCTACCTAATGAAAAGCTGTCGCTTGAAGAAGCCAACTCCATGCTAACGCCGGAAACTATGAATAAGCTGATGCAAGAATCCGTATTGTGCAATCTATCTGTCGGAATACCCAAATTCAAGATTGAGAACGAAATAAGACTGAACAATATATTTGCATCAGGGAATCTACCGGAAGTCAACCGGGATCTCCGACTGGATATGTTTGATCCAGCCATAGAGGACGGCTATATCACATTCCTTCAGGGAGCCGCATTCCAGATAGATGAGAAAGGTGTCAAGGCTGCCGCTGTTACAGGAGGTATTGTTGACATACTTGCTCCATTAGCCGGAAAGTCATATTCCGTAACTGTAGACAGACCATTTTATTTCTTCCTTAATGAGACAAGCACAGGAGCCTGCATAATATCTGGAAGAATCACCGACATCTGAGAAATCAGATATCATGGCAACCATACCCCAAAAGTTTTTATCCAACTTTTGGGGTATATTTCATTTAGTTACACTTCGCAATTTGCCGATTTGACAAAAAGAGCTATCTTTGCATATTGTAACCCACTGAAGTGAAGTTTATAGTTTAAGGTTTAAGATTCACGAAAATCCACGAATCTTTTCATTATACAAAATTTAATGATCATAAACCATAAACATTAAACCTTAAACCATTTAATTATAAAGATATAAAGCAACTGACCGATGAATCATCATAGAAACTTGATTACCACGTTATTGGCAGGAATACTATTTGCCCCCTCAGTGACCGCAGACAACCTCACGATAGCACGCACAGGGGGAGATATCGTCCTTATTCCGATGAGTGATAATGCGATACGCGTAAAGATAGATGGCCAGCAAGGGCATACCACCGATGAACTGATATACGTCAATCCGCAGAATGTGGAAAGCAGCATTTCCGGCAACACTTTGAAAGTGAAGAATCTGACTGCCACCTACGACTCCACCGCTGATGCCATCACTTTCATCAACGCAGATGGCAACGTGATTCTCCGCGAGGTGGAACATTCCCGAATATCGCAACCATCCACCATACAGAATGAACCCACCACAATATCAGGACAACGTTTTCATTCACCTGCCGATGAATACATCTACGGCACCGGTCAGTTTCAGGACGGATACCTGAATCTACGCGGACTCTCACGCCGTCTGACCCAGGTCAACACTCAGATCTCAATCCCCTTCATACTCTCCAATAAGGGATATGGTCTTCTCTGGAACAACTACGGACTTACCGAGCTAAATCCTGCATCCGATTCAGTCAGTCTGACCCCGGCAGGCACCGAAGGGGATTCATTCACCGTAGATATCACCACATCCACCGGCAATGCCCGCGAGACACGCAGCGTGAACGCATTTGAAGGGGAGATGAATATACCAGAGACCGGTGAATACTGCCTACTTCTTGACGTGGGGCAACGGATGGCCCGGAAATATAAGCTATCGGTCGACGGAAAAGTGCTTGTGGATTTCAACAACCTCTGGCTACCGCCGACCACATCCCTGATGACCACACTCGACAAAGGCAAGCATCGCGTGAGAGTGGAGGGAGAGAGTCATGACGCGCCGACACTCCATTGGCGCAAGAATATAAATGAGACGGAATTACGCTCACCCGTGTCGACAGGGATAGACTACACCGTCTTTTCAGGCACTCCAGATGAGGTGATCGCCTCCTACCGCCAGCTGACGGGACCCGCCCCGATGATGCCGCAGTGGACTCTCGGCTACATCCATTGCCGCGAACGTTTCGACTCACAGAAGGAACTGCTTGAAAATGCCGACGAGTTCCGTCGGCGTCAGATACCGATAGACGTGATCGTACAGGACTGGCAATATTGGGGACGACATGGCTGGAACGCAATGTGCTTCGACCTTGACAAATATCCCGACCCAAAGCTGATGGTGGATTCCCTTCATGATGCCGACATCCGGCTTATGATCTCCGTATGGTCAAAACTTGACGTAAACTCGGAGGTAGGCAAGGTAGCCAAAGAGAGAGGCTATCTATTGCCGGGAAGCGAATGGGTTGACTTCTTCAATCCGGAAGCGGCAGGCTATTACTGGGACAACTTCAGCAGCCGTCTGCTGAAGCCATACGGAATAGATGCATGGTGGCAAGACGCCACGGAGCCGGAAAACGATGACCTTCAGGGACGACGCATAAATGGCGGGAAACTACCCGGGGAGGTCTACCGCAATGCTTTCCCGCTCTTCGTCAACCGCACCGTCTATGAAGGGCTGCGCAAGGATGCGCCTCATAAACGCGCAATGATACTGACCCGCAGCGGATTTCCGGGCATGCAACGCTATGCCGCCGCCACGTGGTCGGGCGATGTAGGACACGACTGGGAGACATTACGCCGACAGATAACCGGCGGTCTCGGACAGATGGTAACCGGACTCCCATGGTGGACATTTGATGCGGGTGGATTCTTCCGTCCCGGCAACCAATATGAGAATGAGGAATATAAGGAGATGCTGCTGCGCTGGCTACAGGTCGGCACATTCCTTCCGCTGATGCGCGTGCATGGCTACATGAGCAATACCGAACCATGGCGTTACGGCAATGAGGTTGACTCCGTGGCACGTAAATTCATCGGCATGAGATACGAACTTATGCCCTACATCTATTCCGTATCAGCAAGCGTAAGCCGAGATGGCTACACGATGATGCGCCCGTTGGTGATGGATTTCACCACCGATGAGAATGCACTGCAGCAAAAATACGAATATATGTTCGGACCGTCGCTGCTCGTGTCGCCCATCGTGGAGGGAGGGGTGAAGGAATGGTCCACGTATCTACCCGAAGGATGCGGATGGTATGATTTCCGCAACGGCAAGAGATATGACGGAGGCACAATCGCCTTGACAAAAGAGACAATCGCCACGATACCGGTATTCGCGAAAGCCGGATCCATCATACCGATGAAACAAGCCGGACAATTTGCTGCCGATAACGCCGATTCTCCGATAGACCTGCACGTATATCCCGGAGCAGACTGCACCTTCACACTCTACGAAGATGAGGGCGACAACTACAACTATGAGAAAGGTGCATTCTCCACAATACCTATTATCTGGGAAGATTCCACCCGCCGCCTTACTATCGGCAAGAGGAAAGGAGAATTTGACGGTATGCAAAAAAAACGGATATTCAACGTAATCCTTCCTGACGGCACAAGCAAAAGGATTGAATATTCCGGTTCTAAGAGAAGCATCCGGATATAACCTGTTTTTCGTATTTTCTTTCAACCTAATACTACATTCAGATGAAAAAATTCAGTTTAAGCACACTTTTCATTGCCGCGGCACTTTCGACTGCCGCAGCAGATGGTCATGCCGGATGCGGATTCTGCAAGAACTTTGCCGACAGCACTCTACGCGTGGACTACATATTCGGTGGTGGTCCCTCCGGAATACACATCATGCTCGACTCCCAGTCGAAATCCGCCGGATGGTACGGACGTCGCGCCCATCTAAAGGAGGCTCCGTATCTCGGTAACGGCACAATCACCGTCATTGACCCGCAGACCCGCGACACTCTCTACATGAATTCATTCTCCTCGCTATTTCAAGAATGGATCAATACTCCGGAAGCAAAATCGGTAAACAATTCTTTTGAAAATTCCTTCCAGGTGCCCTTACCCAAGCGTGAGGCGGAAATCACGGTTGAGCTTCGCGACAACCGCCACAAGCCTATCGGGACAATGACCCACCTCTACCGTCCGGATGATGAGCTCGTAGCCATAAAAGGTGAGAATCCATATCCTCATAAATACATACATAAAGGTGGCGACCCGAAGAAAGCTATCGACGTGGCTATGATTGCCGAGGGATACCGCCCTGAAGAGATGGACTCATTCATCAACCATGCACAGAAATTCGCGGATGTGATGCTGTCATACGAGCCGTATGCCTCCAATAAGGATAAATTCAACTTCGTGGCAGTGATGGTGCCATCACGCGAGAGTGGCGTCAGTGTGCCGCTGAAGAAGCAATGGAAAGATACGGCTTTCGGATCGCACTACAGCACATTCTATTCATCCCGTTATCTCACCTCCCCCCACGTGAAAAAGATGCACGATGCTCTCAGCGGCATCCCCTACGAGCATATAATGGTGCTGGTCAATACGGATGAATACGGAGGAGGTGGTATCTACAATTCATACCATATCGCAGCCGCAAAAAACCAATTCACGCTTCCCGTCACCGTACATGAGTTCGGGCACAGCTTCGGCGGACTTGCCGACGAATATTTCTACGACGGAGAGGAGGACGGCACGTATCCACTCGACATTGAGCCATGGGAACCGAACATAACGACGCTCGTGGATTTCGATTCCAAATGGAAGGATATGATAACTCCGGGCACTCCGGTGCCGACCCCATGGGTGGATAAAGGCGGCACACGCGAGGAGCGTATGAAGCAGAAAGGTAATGCCAAGAAGGGCGACAAGCAGGTGGTCGGTGTGTTTGAAGGTGGTGGCTACAAAAAGAAAGGGGTATATCGTCCGGTTGAGACATGCCGTATGCGCGACAACTACCATCCCACCTTCTGCCCCGTATGCGAGGCAGCCCTAACAAAGCTCATCAACTTCTACACAGAGTGAAGTTTTTAGCATTAAAAAAACTTTACCTCAAATATTTTACGATAAATACAAAATAATGAAGTTGTCTAAACTATTTTGATTTGTGAATTTTTTTAAGGAAAATAACGAT
>NZ_SRYB01000005.1:0-206815 GCF_004793975.1 Lepagella muris | reverse complement strand
TGTAAAATCCGGTGTTCTGGATGCCGTTTTTCGGAACGTCAAACTGAACACCCTAGTTACTTGATCTTCAAATTTTCTTGATTCTTCACGATTTAGAGGCTCAAGAGAGTCTCGAATATTTCTTATTAGACGTTCAATCTGATTGTGTAATCTGTTAAGAATTACGTTCTGCTCTTGAATTTTATTTTCAAGTGTTGTATCATCAGATGAGGCAGTTATTATATTCTTAATTTCTTCATTAAGTTTTTCAGCAATTAAATCCAATCGCCTTTCATCTGCTTTACGTACAATTTCCTCTTTGCGTGATTCAATATCTTTGAATATTACTGAAAGTTCTGTTATGTCATTTTTCGTTGCCGAAACAGCCGCTATATGGCGTATCTCCATTTCGCAGTTTTGGGCAAGATAACACTTGGCTTTTTCTATATCTATTGGAGATTTAGTATCAGTTTTTGTTAAAACTGCGTAAATTTCTTTATTTGCTAATTTAACAGTTTTAATGAAATCTATCAATGATTTTGTTAATTGTTGATTTATGTCAACAATTAAGATGATACCATCTGCTGAGGGTAAAAAATTAACCAGTGTCAGTTTATGTTTGGGATCTGGAGAAGAAATTCCAGGAGTATCAACGATTATAGTATATGGAGATACTTTAGTTGATGTATCAAATACAGTGACAACTTTGGCTTCCTTCAGATTGTCATTGATAAGTGTTTTGATATTGTCTACATGCTCTTCTCTTCCATCTTCAAAAATGATATCTGCACAATTTTTTGGTGCACCAAAGTGTACTTCATATATAGTGGCGGTTGTAGGACGAGTTGCTGTTTCAAGTGCATGAGAATCCGTGAGGGCATTAATCAGCGTAGTCTTTCCAGAACTGAATTCTCCGATAAAAGGCAAAATTATGGGAGTATTTCCTGATTTTGCTTTTACAGAAAGAGATTGTAGCTCAGAAATAATAGTATTGCTATTAATTGAGCCTGCAACTTCAAGTAGAAATGGTATGTGTTCCCGTTTCATGTGTATTTATATTTTTATTATCACTCAACTATTTGTAAAATAATTAAGTGGTTTGTATTAGTTTATATCAAGAAATTTAGAGAAAGTCCATCAAATAAATTGTTGGTTTGCTTTCTTGTAAATTAATGTTTATATGGTTTATACAGCAATAGTTGTTGGAGAGTAAATTTACAGACACTGACTTGGTATTTATTATAGCGGATTTCGGTCTAAGTTATGGGTATAAAAAAGACGTGAAACCACTTTTGCGTCTGCTATCGAAAGTCGGGCTCTGGTAAAACCTTGGTCAGATATGCAAAGAAGCAAGTAGTTCCACGCCCAATGCACAGGGTATGGATGATTACTTGCCACTTCGTTCCTGACCGTTTTTAAGTTTACCAGACTTTGACTTTCGGGCGGAGTGGCTGTTGTTATAGTTGCTGTGTTTTGACGTATGACATCTCTATGTCTTGTCGGGTTGCAAATTTATAACAACATTTTGTTTTTTCCAAATTCTGTGATGTGTTTTGTGACAATGTTGTGTATTGTCGCGGGCTTTTGGAGCTACTTGCTGTTTTTTGTTACAAAGTTATAACAAGACTCTGACTGATGTTGTCTTTGTGTGTGATTTTTTTGTGTTTTTTTGATCGGTGCTTTGTCGGGATCACTTGATATGCAAGTAATCTTGAAATGCTATTGGATCGGACTTATCTCATCCAGTATCCGACAAGCAATAGTAATATTATTATGAATGCTTGAAACCAATAGGATTTTCTTTGTATCTTTTTAATATCTTGATTCATAACGAAGGGATTAATTTTGAGATTAGATTGTTGATTGAAGAGTTGGTTGTCTCGATGAGGGTCATTATCGCTTCCTGACGAGCTAAAGATGCATCAGATATGTCGTCAGATATGAGGTCAACAGCCTTATCCATCAGCTTGTCAAGACGTTGCTGACAGAAATTGAATTGTTTGTCGAGTATGGGTAGCGATTTCTCATAGAGAGTCACGTCTCGTTGCGCCTTGACCATCATACAGTTGAGCATGTGCTCAAGTTGTGCGCACTGAAGTTGCACGTCAGCAGATATGCGTGATATTTCCACTGCATTTGCCGAAATATTGTTTAAGGCATTCGAGACGTTGGCGATAATATTGTCGGTGCGGGTGGATAGTTGTCTGACCTCCTCCACAACGATAGGGGTCTCTATGTTGTCGGCATATTCTGCCGGATATGAATTGTTGTAATTCTTCATAATGCTTGAATTAAAAGTTTTTATTTGTTGAATCAGGAGAAGAAACTGCTGAAGAATGTTGAGATAGCACTTTTCTTGTTGTAGTCAAAGTTCGGCTGCTTAATCAGTCCGCATACTCCGGCTATATAGTTGGAGATCTCATTGTCAAGATACGTGATATCTTGCATGTGGATTTCTTCAATTTTTGATGTATACGACCCCAGGCGAGACCATAGCCAAATAATTGCGATAGCTCCGACAATAGTCTTTACCCACCATACTCCAGGTATATAGAAGATACTGAGCAATATTATAATTATAGAGGAGAATACACCGGATGCGTATATCGGGCTGTCCGGTTCCTCTTGCTGGCACGCATCTCTTTGCTGCACCAGATAGTTGTAGTTGCTGATAGCCTCGTTTGAGGAGATAAGTGTATTTGACGTGGAGTGGTCAGAAGGTGGGGTGAATCGGTTGCGGTTATTTTGGAAGGTGATAAGAGGGAGCTGCGGATCCGCCATCAGCATCACTTCGGCACCGGAGAGTTGTCCTCCTATCTTTGAAGATCTTTCCAAAACATCGATAGGTTTTTTATCACCAAACATCTCTTGAATGATAATCTGATTGATCATGAAATAATCAGGGCGGGGAAGATCTGAAGACTGCATATCATTGCTCCAATATCTGTATTCCTCATTCAGATAATTACACATTGAGAGAAGGAACATGTTTGTCCGATACAGATTCAGAATCCTGAGGGATATGGCAGATATTCGGGAAATCTGGTCGTTATCTTTAAGTTTGGCAGGATAATTGATGCTGATGTATTTGTTGAATAGACGCCGACTCGATTCAAACTTTATTTTTGCAGATTCCAACGCCTTGGCGTTGCGCTCTCTATTCTCGGATGCAATCATTTTCTTTACTGCCATCATCTTGTCAAGGAGCTGGTTATGCTTGTAGGCAGCTTTTGCTTTTCCGAAGGCTTCAATGCTGCGGGCAGCGATTTCGCCTGCGATTTCGATTTTGAGTCTTGTGGAAGACTTCATATTGGGGATATCGCGACATATATCGAGAGTGGTTGAGACTAATTCCCTTACTGTTTCAGCGTAGTTGGAATAAATTTCCGGTAGCTTCTGGCTGAGTTCGTTGATCTGAGGAATCACTTGCTCTTCGAGTGCTGAAATGTCGTCCAACAAGGATATAATCAGTTTTTCATCGTTCATGCTGTTATTCTGTGGTTTTGTTAATTGTATGTCGGATGTCGTTTCCATTGTAAAAATCATTTATGTGATAAGGTTGATGGATTATCAGCCAATCTGGATGGCTGAGAGGTAGGCATTGTTGAGGATTCCGGCGCGTTTAAGGTCGATGCCGTATATCCGGAGGAATGCATCATTGACCAGACGGCCACCGTCTACATTGATAGGATTGACAGGGTAGGGGGTAGAGACCTGTACGGACATTCCCGGTTCAATGATAATTGAACTTCCTCGGAATGAGCGGGTAGTGGTGATTTTGAATAGAGCCATATCTATTTATTTTTAGTTGGTGTAACTAATGTTTCTTTGAGAAGTAACGGGTGCAAATTTAAGCTGATACAATGACAAATACTGTCTTGGTATTTGCTAAAATGATAAATTTTTGAAGAAATTTTGTATTATAATTGGATTTTTCCATATTTATGTTTTGTTAATGGGAGGGTGGCTTTTGGTATGTTTTTTGTAGACTCGGACAGATTTTGTCGTTGTTTGTTGCTAATTTTGTGGTTGGATTCTGGAGGGGATTCGCGCTTGGCTTTTGGTTTTGTTTCGCGGTTTTTATCGCGCTTCGCGCTCACACCTGGATCAAAACTGCTGCGCTCTGGCAGGGGGACGAAACTGACGATCCCCTCGCCCATGGGCGAGGGCACGGAACTCCAGTCTTTTGAAGGGGGGCACGGGATTCTCTCGTAGGGATTTGAGTCTTTTAATTTTAGTTTGATATGATTGCGAGATATAAGTTTTGTCTTTGGCTTGTGGAGCGGCTTTCGATTAGGAGGATGACGCTGCATGAGATTATGGAGGAGTGGCGTAGGTGTGGGGAGAATATTATGGGGATGGAGTTGACTCCTCGTACTTTTTCACGCTATCGCGCTCTCGCTGAGGAGATTTTTAGGGTGAATATTGAGTGCTATAAGCCGAGGAATGAGTATTGGCTTGATGCGGATGCGCTTGCTGATGCGGATGAGTGGTCGATGTCGGCTTTGCGGTTACATTCGCTGTGTTCGATGGTGGGTATGAGGGATCATATTGTTGTGGAGGCTCCTCCGGCAGGGTCGGAGTTGCTTTATGTGGTTGCGAATGCCTGTAGGGAGCATAGGGTGTTGAATTTTAGTTATTCTTCGCCTTATAATCCGGATAGGGATTGTAGTGTGATTCCGTTGTTTATCCGTCTGTTTAAGCAGCGGTGGTATTTGATCGGGCAGCCGGTGGGTAGGAATTTTCTTACTACGCTTGCGCTTGAGAGGATGAAGGATATCTCTACGGGGGAGTGTGCGACGCCTACTGTCAATCCGGATCCGGAGGAGTATTTTTCGGATTGTTATGGGGTGATCCGTCAGCATGAGCCGGAGAGGGTTGTGATTCGTGCTTTCTGGCCTCAGAATAAGTATCTGAAGGAGGTGCCGTTGCATGCTTCGCAGAGGGTGGTGGATGAGTGTGAGAATTGGACGGATTTTTCGCTTTATGTGCGCCCGACATACGATTTTAAGCAGGAGTTGCTTAGTCAGCGTGATAAGGTGGCTGTGATTTCTCCTGAAAGCTTACGTAATGATATGATTGAGATTTTGGAGAGTATGATGGCTTCGTATCGTGATGGGAAGGCTCATTGTATTGATGAATGAGAGGATTGGACTGATTGGACAAATTGGACAGCTTGGACTTTTTGGACGAATTGGACTTTTTGGACGAATTGGACTACTTTTATTTTTGGACGAATTGGACTACTTGGACAAATTGGACTACTTTTATTTTTTTGATTGCTTTCTTTTTGATTTTTATCGCGCCCATAAGAGATTATGGGCGCGATGCTTTTTGTATTATTCGATTTCGATGTCGTAGTTTTCGAGGAAGTGTTGCGATTTGCGGATGTAGTCGTTCATCACGACGTCGTCTTCTACGAAGGGGACTGCCTCTCGGTAGGCTTTCATTACTTTTTCAATCAATGGGGATGATTTTAGCGGACGACGGAAGTCGATTCCCTGGGCTGCGTTCATCAGCTCGATTACTGCGATTATCTTGAGGTTGTCGATGATTTTGTGCAGTTTTGTCGCTGAGTTGGCTCCCATTGATACGAGGTCTTCTTGTCCGTTGGAGCTTACGATGGAATCGCAGGAGGCGGGCCATGCGTACATCTTGTTCTGGCTAACAAGGGATGCGTCGGCGTATTGTGGGATCATGAATCCGGAGTTAAGACCGGGTTTTGCCACGAGGAATTCGGGTAGCCCTCGTTGTCCGAGTATGAGCTGGGCTACACGGCGTTCGGAGATGTTGCCAAGTTCGGCAAGGGCTACACCCATGTAGTCGAATACGAGTGCGATCGGTTCTCCGTGGAAGTTACCACCGCTAAGTACGAGGTCTTCATCGGGGAATACGGTCGGGTTGTCGGTGACGGAGTTGATTTCTGTGTGGAGTACTTCGGTGACGTGGTGCATTGCATCCTTTACGGCTCCGTGTACTTGCGGAATGCATCGGAAGGAGTAGGGATCCTGTACGTGCTGTTTCTCACGGGTGATGATTTCGCTGCCATTCAGAATCTTGCGGTATATTTCGGCGGTCTCGATCTGTCCGCGATGAGGACGCACGCGATGGAGCGGTGCGAGGAATGGCTCGATACGTCCGTCGTATGCCTCAAGGCTCATTGCACCGAAGAGGTCGAAGCAGTTTACCAGATGCCATGCGTCGATAAGTGCCTTTATTCCGTTCGCACTCATGAATTGTGTGCCGTTGAGGAGAGCCAGACCCTCTTTTGACTGCAATTTTATCGGCTCCCATCCGAATTTGTCAAGAATCTCTTTGCCGGAGTATCTCTCGCCTTTATACATCACCTCGCCTTCACCGATGAGGGGGAGGAACAGGTTGGCAAGGGGGGCGAGGTCGCCTGATGCTCCGAGTGAGCCTCGGTCGTAGACGATGGGTAGGATGTCGTTGTTGTAGAAGTCGATGATACGCTCTACTGTAATCAACTGCACTCCGCTGAAGCCCATTGAGAGGGCGTGTGCTTTAAGGAGAAGCATAAGTTTGACTACATCTCCGTCAACTGGCTTGCCGACGCTGCATGAATGGCTTTTTACGAGATTCTCCTGTAGGGTGGATAGCTGCTCAAATGAGATCTGCTTGTTACAAAGAGAGCCGAAACCGGTGGTGACTCCGTAAATCGGTGCTGCATCGGCATCTGCCTTGCTGTCGAGGTATTCACGGCAATGACGAATTTTCTCCTTGGCTTCTTCGGAGAGGGTAAGTTTGATGTTGTTTTTCAGTATTTTTTCGATTATGTCGTAGGTGAGAAGGCTCGAACCTATGGCGTATGTATCTTTTATTTCCATAATTTACTCAGCAAAATAGATTTGTTTTTAATTGGGAGAGTGGGTCAGGAGTCATAGACTATTCTTCCGTTGAAGATGGTGGTCTTGACGCAGTTCATGCCGACGTAGTAGGGTAGCATCCTGAAGTTGTCGAAATGCAGGATTATTAGATCTGCCCGTTTGCCGGGTTCGATGGATCCGATTGTGTCGGCACGGTCAACGGCAGCGGCGGCATTGAGGGTGAGAGCCGTGATTGTCTCCTCTACTGACATGCCCATGTAGATGCAGGCAAGGGCGATTGTCAATGGTATGGAACCGGAGAAGCAGCTTCCGGGGTTCAGGTCGGTAGCAAGCGCCACGGCTGCGCCGGCATCAATGAATTTACGTGCCGGGGCATACGGTTCCTTTAGCGAGAAGGCGGTGAGGGGGAGGAGCGTGGCGACTACGTTTCTGTCTGCCATCATGCGGATACCTTCATCGCTGACGTGGAGGAGGTGATCGGCGGAGACTGCACCCATCTCGGATGCCAGTTCGGCACCACCGAGTGTGACGATCTCATCGGCATGAAGTTTCAGTTTGAATCCGGCATCGCGTGCGGCATTCAGGAGACGGCGGGAGTCGTTGATCTCAAATACATTCTTTTCGGTGAATATGTCGAAGAACTCTGCTTTCCCTTTGGCTGCCGGAATCATCTCGTTGATCATCAGATTGACGTAGCCTTCGGTGTTGTCCTTGTATTCTTTCGGGACGGCATGGGCACCGAGGAATGTGGAGACTACATCCAGTTTCCGATCGGGATCTGTGGCGAGACGGTGTATGGCTTCAAGCATTTTCAGTTCGGATTCGGTGTCAAGTCCGTATCCGCTTTTGGCTTCTACGGTGGTGACTCCCATTTCTGACATGCGGTCGATGAACCAACGGGCTTTCGCGATGAGGTTGTCGCAGGATTCGTGACGCGTGGCGTTTACGGTGGATTGTATTCCACCGCCACGTTGCATTATGTTCATGTAGGATTCACCGCTCATTCTCCAGCTGAATTCGTCGGGACGGTATCCGCCGAAGATGAGGTGGGTATGTGAATCGATGAAGCCGGGTAATATGACACGCCCTTCGGCATCGATGACTTTGCTCTCATCTTGGCTATGAGAGGGGGCATCTTTTGTCGGACCGACAAATTCTATGATGCCGTCTCGGACAATTACTGTGGCGTGTGGGATGATTGCGAGACGGGACATTTCGTTGCCCCGTCGGGGGGAATTCCCGACGGGGGTGACTATTGTCGCGTTATTTATAATCAGGTTGCTCATAACTATTGCTTTTGCTTATCGCGCTTTGCGCTCACACCAGGATCAAAACTGCTGCGCATTGGGCAAATGCTCTAATGCGAAGTTGTTTGGGTTATTTGTCGATGATGTGGTTGACGATGGCGAGGATCTCTTGTTCGCGGGCTATGGCGGAGGCTGCGATTTCGGCGGCTTCGGTCAGGATTTTGTCGGCGGTGTCGCGGTCTTTGAGTCCGGCGGCGTTGATGCGGACGTTGAGCTGTGCGCCAAGGACGGCACTGCGTGCGGCGAGAGCTCCGACACCAGCGTCGCTGACAGAGGCGGGGTTGCCTTGGGATGCCATCTGACGGAGGAGGTCGAAGGTGTCGTAGGCGGCTTTCATTGTGCGGAGCGGCACTTCGGTGGCGTAGAGAGTGGCTGCCTCAAGGGCGGCGGAACGTGCCGCTTTTTCCTCGGGGGTGTTTTTCGGCATGGCGAATACAGCCATGATGCGGTTGAATGCCTCTGTGTCTTCGTCAACGAGCAGAATCAAACGGTCGAGAATTGCTCTGCCTTTCTCGGCGCAATCGGAAAATTCTTCCCAACGGTCGTCCCATCCGGCTTTGTGGGCGGAGAGGTTTGCCACCATTGTGCCGAGCGCTGCGGCGAGTGCACCCATGTAGGCGGAGATGCTTCCTCCTCCGGGAGCAGGCGATTCTGATGCTGTCTCATCGGCAAATGCCTTGCATGAGAGATCCACCAGTTTCTTGCCATGATCTTCCGCAAGCATGTCCTCGATTATCTTTTCATTTCGGATGAATGGTTTCAGTTCGTCAAGCCCCATTGATTTGACTGCAATCTTTATGATTTCATCTTCCGTTATACCGAGAGAGCGTTGCTGCATGCGCAGATAATGCTTTCCGGCATCGATCAGGGTGCGTTTGGGCACGAGACCTACGATTTCGGTTCCGGTGACTCTAAGACCTCTTGCAGCGGCTGCGCGGCAAACTTCGTCGAAGGCTATATGGAGCGGGGTGGTGGATATGTCGGTGATGTTCATAGATACCTGGGCAATGCCATATTCATCTATAAACCATCCGATTGCTTTGGTGGCTTTCAGAGTGCCGGGGATCATGATTGTATTGCCGTCGGCATCTTTCATCGGTTTGCCATTAGGCTTTCCTCCTTCACGTTTGGGACGCCCTTTCTCACGGACATCGAATGCAATTGCGTTGGCTCGGCGGGTGGATGTGGTGTTGAGATTGAAATTGACGGCGATGAGGAAGTCGCGTGCACCGACAGCCGTGCAGCCTGTTCTGGCTGCGTCATCGTCAAACGGGCGGTTGCCATAGTCGGGACCGGCATCCTCCTTACCCATTCTTTCAGGGAGACCTTCATATTCCCCTTGACGGCATACAGCAAGATTCTTGCGTTCGGGAGAGAATGCAGCAGCCTCGTAGCAATAGCAGGGGATGTTGAGTTCGGTTGCAGCTCTCTCTGCAAGTTTACGCGCAAGTTGGGCACATTCTTCCAGAGAGATGCCGCTGACTGGAATCAAGGGGCATACATCGGTTGCACCCATGCGGGGGTGTGCGCCATGATGCTGGCGCATGTCGATGAGTTCAGCCGCCTTCTTCATGCCACGGAGGGCAGCTTCAACTACAGCATCCGGCTCGCCGACAAAAGTCACGACGGTTCTGTTGGTGGCTTCACCGGGATCAACGTCAAGGACTTTAACGAATCCACCTTTCCCGATTTCTGCAACTATCGCATCAATCACGTTCTTATCGCGTCCTTCAGAGAAATTCGGTACGCATTCAATTATTTTTTTCATGAGTAAAGATTTCAGTTATTTATCAATTTGCGAAGCATATTCTCGTCGGCAATGAAAGGCTCGGTAATCATGAAGCCGTTTTCAGCTTGGGTCTCGTTCCATTCCTTGACGGTGGATATTGCATTCTCATTGCGTGCCCAGCTGCGTCGCGCCACACCGCCCATCACGTCCCAAAGCATAGCGTTCTTCAGAATCTCGTCAACTCTCTCGGATCCGTCGCACACCATACCGAATCCGCCGTTGATTGATTTGCCGATTCCTACACCGCCACCATTATGGAGGGCAACAAGGCTCATTCCACGTGCACAGTTTCCGGCGAAGCATTGCACCGCCATGTCAGCCATCACGTTGGAACCGTCCTTTATGTTTGATGTCTCACGGAATGGAGAGTCGGTGCCGCTGACATCGTGATGGTCTCTTCCGAGCATGATGGGACCGACCTCCCCGTTACGAACCATCTCATTGAAACGTAAGGCTATCTTTAGACGCCCCATTGCATCCTGATACAGGATTCTTGCCTGAGTGCCTACGACGAGAGCGTTTTTCTCAGCATCACGGATCCAGTTGTAGTTGTCGCGATCCTGTCCGCGACGGTTGGGGTCGATACATTCCATTGCCGCCTTGTCGGTCTTCACAAGATCCTCGTGCTTGCCGCTCAGACATACCCAACGGAAGGGACCGTAGCCGTAGTCAAAGAGCATCGGACCCATGATATCTTCCACGTATGACGGCCAGATGAAACCATCCTTCTCATCGATGCCATTTCTTGAAATCTCCTTTACTCCGGCATCATATATAGCCTTCATGAAGGAGTTGCCGTAGTCGAAGAAGTATGTGCCACGAGCAGAGAGAGCCTTTATTGCATTGAAATGACGATGGAGAGATTCATCTACTTTCTTGCGGAATTCTTCGGGATTTTTGTGGAGTAGTTCGGTACGTTCTTCAAAAGATAGACCGGCAGGGCAGTATCCACCTTCATATACGGCATGGCATGAGGTCTGGTCGCTGAGCAATTCAATCTTGATATCATTCTCAACGGCATATTCGAGAAGGTCAACCACATTGCCGAGATATGCTATTGATAATGGTTTACGAGCCTCCATAGATTCGTGGGCGAGAGCGAAAGCCTCCGGGATTGAGTCGGTGACGCGCTGCACCCATCCTTGCTTGTGTCGAGTCTCGATTCTTGATGGATCCACTTCGGCGATTATTGAAGTGGCACCGGCGATGTCGGCAGCCTTAGGCTGTGCACCACTCATACCTCCGAGACCGGAAGATACGAAGAGATGTCCGGAGAGATCACCATCTTCGGGTATTCCAAGTTTCATTCGTCCGGCATTCAGGATTGTGTTGAATGTGCCGTGTACTATACCTTGCGGACCGATATACATCCAGCCGCCGGCAGTCATCTGTCCGTAGTTGGCAACGCCCATCTGCATGGCCTCATGCCAATCATGTAGATTGTCGAACATGCCGACCATCATCGCGTTGGTAATGATTACGCGGGGAGCATCTTTCTTTGAAGGGAAAAGACCGAGGGGATGCCCGGATTCTACTACGAGTGTCTGTTCGTCGGTCAGTTCTTCAAGATATTTCTTGATGAGATTATATTGGAGCCAGTTCTGGCATACCTGTCCGGTTTCGCCGTAAGTGACAAGTTCGTAGGGATACAGGGCAATATCGAAGCATAGATTGTTGTCAATCATCACCTGAAATGCCTTTCCTGCAAGACACTTACCTTTATATTCATCGATGGGTTTAGCCTTGATGTCGCCTTGCGGACGCCATCTGTAGGCATATATTCTGCCTCTTGTCTTCAGCTCCTCAAGAAATTCGGGAGCCACTTTCTCATGAAGAGATTCCGGGAGGTAACGTAGAGCGTTTTTAAGGGCAGTCACAGTTTTTTCGTCAGTGAGAGAGAATCCTCTGTCGGGGGCACGTCGGATGCCTTCAACAAATTCAGGATATTCCGGAAGAATATCCGAAAGTAAAATCTTTTGTCTTGTCATGGTGTTGCTATAGGTTGATATTATGCGCAAAATTAGTAATTTTTTTGAAATAGTCAATGTGGATTATAGAAAAATGATAAAGGGTTAGGTCAATATTGTCAGGCAAGTTCAATGTGAGAGATGAATAAATGTGGGGAATGTTTGATTAATGTTGAGTGAATGAGTAATTTTGCAGAGAATTTATGCAGAAGGTTAAAAAAATTCGCAAATATGGAAAAATTGCATTTTGACAGTGATTATATGCGAGGATGCCATCCGGAGATTCTGGATAGGCTTGTGCGCACAAATATGGAGCAGACTCCAGGCTATGGCAGCGATGCTTATACGGCACGTGCCAAGAGATTGATTCTGGAGGCTTGTGGACTTGATGAGGATAGTGGCGATGTGGTATTCCTTGTCGGAGGGACACAGACTAACGCCACGATAATAGATCTTGTGGCGGGGAGATATGAAGGGGTGATTGCTGTAGAGACGGGGCATATTAATGTGCATGAGTCGGGAGCGGTGGAGGCTTCGGGGCATAAGGTAATCACACTGCCATCACATTCCGGACTTCTTGATGCGTCGGAGTTGGATACTTATATGACGCTCTTTTATGCAGATGAGACTTGGCAACACATGGTCAAGCCGGGTTGCGTCTACATCACATTCCCTACTGAGGTCGGCACTGTCTATACCAAAGGGGAGTTGATGGCTATCAGGGAGGTATGCGACAAATGGGAATTGCCACTTTATATTGATGGTGCGCGTCTGGCGTATGGACTTGCTGCATCGGATGACGTTGACCTGAAGGATATCGCAGCAATTGCAGATATATTTTATATAGGCGGGACGAAGTGCGGCACTCTGTTCGGAGAGTCAGTTGTCACGCGTCATCCACGGTTGTTGAAGAATGTGTTGTCTCACGTTAAGGCACATGGGGCATTGATGGCAAAAGGACGGTTGCTTGGAGTTCAGTTTGAGTCATTGTTTGAGGGTGATCTATATGAAAGGGTAGGACGTAACGGAGTGGATAAGGCACGTCGTCTTAAGGATGGTATGCTTCAGAAGGGTTTCCCGTTATTCATGGACTCACCTACCAATCAGCAATTCTTTGTATTGCCGAATGAGGTGATAGACTGTCTTATGCCGAAGGCGTCGTTTGAATTGTGGGGAGCCAGAGGTGAGAAGGAGACTCCGGTTAGGTTTGTCACTGATTGGGCTACTACGGATGCAGATATCGATAGGCTTCTGTCGTATATCTGAGGAATGTAAACTCAAAATTATTTTCTTCAATATAAATCAAAAAATGGAAGTCCGACCCCGGAATGGGATCGGACTTCTCTATTAAGTATAGTCAGACTTATCAGTCTTCAAGGTCGACGTAAGGAATCGCCGCCAGTTTCATGTCGTGTCCTTTGATGAAGTCAATGATCTGGTCACGTTCGGGCGACTGATCAACATCCTCCCCGATTCTGCGCAAAGCGTTGAAAAGGGAAGTGGAGGTCTGGAACACGTGGCGATAGCATTTCGCAATGTCATCGATTATTTCAGGAGACTTGCCACCTTTCTTAAGCACGTAGGCATTCACTCCGAAATATTCGATTGGATTGTGAGCCATCACAACGAACGGAGGCACGTTGCCGTTGACCCTGCAACCACCTTTTACAAGCACCCATTCCCCGACCTGACATTTCTCATGAACGAGAGCATGGGATGAAAGTATGGAGTAGTTGCCGATCTTGACATCGCCGGCTATTTTCACGGCATTTCCGAGAACGCAGTAATTTCCAATTTCCGAGTCATGCCCGATATGAGATTGTGCCATGATGAAGGAATCATTTCCGATTACGGTTTTCCCTTCAGCATGGATACTCCGGTTGATAATCACTTGCTCACGGATTTTATTGTTGTTGCCGATGACTACGTATGAACGCTGTCCTTTCCAACGGAAATCCTGAGGCGTAGCAGCAATTATGGCACCTTCGAAAATTTCATTGTTCTGTCCGATACGGGCACCTGCCAGCACGCTGGCATGAGGATGAATGTGGCATCCCTTACCGATTACGACATCATCGTCGATATATGCGAAAGCATCGATAGTGACGTCATCATCAATTTTAGCACCCGGATGTACGAAAGCGAGATTACTGATTGTTGCCATAGAATAGAGATTTATAAGGTTAACAAAATTATCGTCCGCCACCTACAGATTGATAGAGGGAGATCAGAGCGGCAGCACGCTCGTGCCAGTTGGCAATGCATGCCAGCTGAGCGTTGAGCAGGCTTGAACGCGCAGTGAGGACCTCAAGGTAAGTGGTAGACTGATTGTACATGAAAAGCTCGTTGGTGTATTCCACAGATTTCTCAAGTTCATCTACCTGAAGCTGGAGGAATTTGTTTTTCTCAACGTTTTTGTTGTAGCTTACCAAAGCATTGCTCACGTCAGCACTTGCAGACAGAACGGCATATTCGAAATTATTCAAAGCCTGTTTCTGCTGAGCCTTTGCAGCTTCGAGTGATGCAATATTCTGACCGCGCGAGAAGATGGGAGCGGTGAGCTGTCCGGCAAGCTGGAAGAACCATTCTCCCGGATTCTTGATCATTGATCCGAGGAGGTTGGTGAATCCACCTTGTGCGGAGATCACGATGCTTGGGTAGAACGCGGCACGGGCACTGTTGGTGGAATAGTATGCCACCGCCATGGATTTCTCGGCAGCCCTCACGTCAGGACGCACGGCGAGATAAGAGACCGGGATCCCGTTGATGAGCTGGTCGGGGATTGAGAAATCAAGAGTGTTTGTGACGTCCCACGTCTGCGGATAAGTGTTAAGAAGAAGAGAGATTGTATTCTGCACACTATGGATGGAATGCTCGAGAGTAGGGATTGAACTCTGAATGTTGTAGAGATTTGCCCTGCTCTGCACGACAGCCGCTTCAGTGGTGCGACCTGCCTCTTTGAGCAACTCCATTGATGTCACTTGTTCAGCCCAGATATCGCACGTGCGTTTGGTCAAGTCGAGCTGTTGGTTAAGCATCACGAGGGAATAATAGGCAGAAGCAACTCCGCATACGATCTGGGAATGTACAGCCTGTTCGTAATCCTTACTCATTTCCATGCTTACCTGAGCACCGCGTTTGCGGTTAAGGATCTTTGCAAAGGCATCTATTTCCCAAGATACGCTCAGAGGTATGGTATAGCTCCAGTTCATATCGGTCCAATCCATCTTGTTACCGCCGTAGGTTGCCGTTCCTCCGTTAGGAGAAATGGCAACTGCGGGGAAATAACTTAGTTTTGCACCTTTCAATTGTGCCCTTGCGATATCCACATTCAGCTTTGCATTCTTCAGATCCTTATTGTTGGCAAGAGCGAGATGGATAAGATTCTGAAGCTTCGGATCCTGGAAAATCTTTTCCCATCCAAGATACGGAAGCGCAGTGGAATCGACAGGAGTATCGACTGCCTTTTTGAAGTCGCCGACAATCTGACTGTCGTTGACAGGTAGTTCATATTTCTTATAGATGTGGCAGCTTGAGAGAGCGACCGCCATCAATGCGCCGGCAGCGCATAATTTTATATTGTTCATGAGAAAGCAGTTTCGTTAATCGCGTTTAATGGCATATTGTTCAAGCTCGGAAGATATGCCCGTATTGTCGGTGTCTTTCCATTTCGGGGGAGAAAGTTTCTCCTGAAGAGCCTGGAAAGCAACGAATAGAGCCGGGACAACAAGTACCTGAAGAACCATACCGATAAGCATACCACCGATTGCACCGGAACCGAGTGCCTGGTTGCCGTTTCGTCCGGCACCGTGTGCAAACATCATCGGGAGAAGACCGATGATCATTGCGAGAGAGGTCATGAGGATCGGACGGAGACGGGCGATAGCACCTTGCACAGCTGCATTCGTGATGCTCATTCCGGTCTTTCTTCTGTCAAGTGCGAACTCCACGATAAGAATAGCATTCTTAGCGAGAAGACCGATAAGCATGATGAGCGCAATCTGGAGATAGATGTTGTTTGCGATATCCATCATGCGGGCGAAGATGAATGCACCTGCAAGACCGAACGGTACGGAAAGGATAACCGACCAGGGGAGGATGTAGCTCTCATACTGAGCGGACAGAATCAAGTAGACGAAGAGAAGGACGAGAGCGAAGACGTAGCCTGTCGATCCGCTTGAACCGGAAGCCTCCTCACGGGTCATACCTGAATATTCGAAACCATAGCCATCGGGGAGAGTCTCCTCGGCGATTCTGTTGATCACGGCAATTGCATCACCGGAAGATACGCCGGGAGCCGGAGTACCGGTGACAGATATTGCGGTAAACATGTTGAAGCGGTCGATAAGGTCAGGACCATATACGCGGGTCAGCTTTACAAAGTTGTCGATCGGAGCCATCTCCACACCGTTTCTCACCTTTATCTGTTTCAAGGTCTCGGGCGATACACGAGCATCTGGCGAAGCCTGCATCATGACACGGTATAGCTTACCGAAACTGTTGAAGTTGGAGATATACATACCGCCGTAGTAGCCTTGTAGCGCAGACAGAATTGTGTTCTGAGTAAGACCTGCCTGCTTGACTTTAGCCACATCAATCTCCACAAGATACTGCGGGAATGTTGGGTTGAAGTTGGAGTATGCCATCTGGATAGACGGATCGGCATTCAGCGCACCGATAAATTTCTGATAAACCTGGAAGAACTTGTCCAGATCGCCACCGGTCTTATCCTGAAGTTTGATCTCAAAACCGTTAGTGGCGGAATAACCGGAAATCATAGGTGGCTGGAAGAACATTATTCGGGCATCCTTTATGGCTCCGGTCATCATGAATAACTGACCGAGCACGGCAGATGCACTTTCCGTCTCCTCATCACGCTGATCCCAAGGTTTAAGCTTGATGATGAACGATCCGTAGGTATTACCCTGACCACCGACGAAGCTATAGCCTGTGATTGCGGTACGGCTCTGTACGGCAGGTATTGAACCAACAATGCTGTCGACCTGGTTCATGATGGACTGCGTGCGTTCCTGAGATGTGGCGGGAGGAAGAGTCACCGCACCCATTATGGTACCGGTGTCTTCAGTCGGCACAAGGGCGGTCGGAGTAATCGCCATAAGGTAAACAAGGATAGCTATGAATAGTCCTACCAGACCGAAGGATGTGACCTTGTGGTTTGTGCAGAATCTGACAGCTTTGTTGTAGACGCCAAGCAGTTTGTCGAAAGAGTTGTTGAATGCGTTGATAAAGGATTTCGTGAAGAGACCACAAAGAGCGATTATCGCAACAATCACAGCGATACAACTTAGAGCCACGTTTTCAAACGTGTACCATCCGAGCACAAGGAATACAATTGCAGCAATAAGGAAAATCACGGTCACCAACGGGGGGAGTGTGAAGCGGCTTTTGTAAGTAGCCGCCATAGTCTTGGCAGCCTCACCGTAAGCCTCACCCATTCTCTCCTTTAGATTCTTGTCATCGTGTCCTTTAAGGAATATCGCGCAAAGAGCAGGGGAGAGTGTAAGTGCGTTGATTGCGGAAAGACCGATTGACATTGCCATGGTCAGACCGAACTGACGATAGAAGATACCTGATGTGCCTCCGAGGAATGACACCGGAATAAACACAAGCATCATGACGAGGGTGATTGAGATAAGGGCACCGGAGATCTCTCTCATGGCGTCGATGGAGGCTTTGCGCGGCGACTTATAGCCTTGGTCAAGTTTGGCATGCACCGCCTCGACGACGACTATGGCATCGTCGACCACAATCGCAATCGCAAGTACGAGAGCTGAAAGGGTGAGCAAGTTGATTGTGAATCCGAAGATGTAAAGGAGGAAGAACGTACCGATAAGAGCGACCGGGATGGCGATCATCGGGATAAGCGTAGATCGGAAGTCCTGTAGGAATATAAACACCACGATGAACACAAGTACAAACGCCTCGATGAGGGTCTTGATAACCTCTTCAATTGATGCGAAGAGGAAGTCGTTGACGCTCATAGTTGTCTGTAGCACCATTCCTGCAGGCAGAGATTTACGGGCTTCATCCATCAGCTTCTCGATATCTTCGATAACCTTGGTAGCGTTAGATCCGGCAGACTGGAATATGATTGCAGAACTGCCGATATGCCCGTTGTTAAGGTTCTGGAAACCGTATGTAAGGCGTCCGAGTTCCACATCCGCCACGTCGCTCAGACGGAGCACCTCTCCATCCGGGGAAGCCTTGATGATGATGTCTTCGAATTCAGATGGTTCTGACAGACGACCTTTATAGCGTAGCACATACTGGAAACTCTGATTGCCTTGCTCGCCAAACTGACCGGGTGCAGCCTCAATATTCTGCTCGGCAAGAGCAGCGGATATGTCGGTAGGCATCAGACGATATTGAGCCATTTTATCAGGTTTCAACCATATACGCATGGAGTAGTCAGCACCGAAAGCCATTGCCTCACCTACACCAGACACACGCTTGATCTGGGGTAGGATGTTGATTGACATATAGTTGTCGATAAACTGGGTGGTATACTTATCCTCAGGGTCAAACATACCGATAACCATAAGCATTGAGGTCTGGCGTTTCTGAGTGATGACACCTACCTGGTTTACCTCAGATGGGAGGAAAGATGCCGCTTTAGCCACACGGTTCTGCACGTCGACTGCCGCCATGTCGGGATCCATACCCTGTTTGAAGTGCACTTCAATTGAAGCAGAGCCGTTATTTGATGCAGAAGAGACCATATAGTCCATATTTTCAGCACCGTTTATCTGTTCCTCAAGTGGCGCGATAACAGAGTTGAGCACTGTCTGTGCGTTCGCACCGGTATATGTGGTTGATACCCTGACTGTAGGAGGCGCGATGTCGGGATATTGCTCAATAGGGAGACTCGTCAGACCGAGAATACCGAAAATCACGATGAAGACCGAGATTACGGTAGAGAGCACCGGGCGATTGATAAATCTATCAAGTTTCATGTTTTGAAATTAAAAAATATCACGTTGGATTAAATCAAGACCACTTATTCTGCATTTGCAGATGTAGCCTGTTTTGGGTTGATGACCATTCCGTCTTTTACGGATATGCCGATACCCTCGGTCACGATTACATCACCGGGCTTCAGACCGGAGGTCACGATATAGTTCTTCCCATCGTCGATTGGAGCGATAGTGATAGGAGTGGAGTGAACTTTTGCAGAATCCCCGACAACGAAACAGAATTTCATATCCTGGATTTCGAATGTTGCGTTCTGAGGAATCTGTATAGTGGCGTTATGATTTGTGGGGAGAAGCACCTGTCCGGTGTTACCGCTTCGTAGCATACCATCCGGGTTTGGAAATTCAGCTTTAGTCATGGCACTACCTGTAGCTTGATCGATCACACCGGAAATAGATACAATCTTTCCTTTATACGGATATATTGTGCCGTCGGCAAGTTTCAGGGAAACTTCCGGGAATGAAGCTACAATCTCATTCATCGACCGTTTGCCACCTTCAGAGTATTCAAGAAGGATTTTCTCATTAATAGAGAAGTCGGCTTGCATCACCTTATTGTCGGATATTACAGTGAGCACGGTGGAGGGACTTACGAGAGTGCCCTCTTTATCGGGAATTGTACCCACGATTCCGGCAACCGGAGCCGTCACGGATGAATATGAAAGGTTTTTGCGAGCAGAGACAAGGGCTGCTTCAGCCTGCTGCAACTGAGCTTTCGCAGCATTCAAGGCATCCACAGAGGTCTGATAAGCAGATGCGCTGATAATATTTTTATCAAGAAGAATCTTATTATTGTTTGCGCTTGTAGTCGCAGTGTTTACATTTGCCTGAGCTACGGCAACGGATGCCTTAGCTTGATCGACGGCAGCCTGAAGCTGCACTTGGTCGATAGTGAAAAGCACTTGTCCTTTAGAGACAGCCTGGCCATCCTTGACATGTACCTTGGTCAAGAATCCGGTAATCTGTGGACGAATTTGTACATCGTTCACACCTTCGAGAGTAGTTGGGAATCCGGAATCGAGAGTGGCATCGCTCTCGCTTACAGTCATCACTGCGAGTTGCGGAGCAGCCATTTGGTTCTGTTGTTGGTCAGAATTTCCTTTGCAAGATGGCAGCACCATGCCGCCTGTCGCCAGCAATAGTGCCAGCGCATTTAATTGCGTAATTTTCATATATTATTATTAATTGTGTTTATATACATCATGAAATTATCCGTTAGACATCTTTGGGGATTAACCTTTGGGGATGTAGGAATCGGATTGAAAAACAAGGGAGTATAAGATATCTTATCTCCTGTTTGCTGAATTTTACTGCAAATTTAGTAAAAATTGGTCAATTTAGGGGATTATAAAGAAAATAAACAGAGAAATTGACCAATTTTGGTGCAGTTTGGAAAACAATAGGGGAGGCAAGATATATAAGATTTTTGGTCTGATCTCTTGACACACAAATTCTTTTGTCTGCAATAAGATGATCCCATAGTCTTTGGGTATGTATCTTCGGATTTTGGGGATACATCTTCGGGTTTTGGAGGTGCGCCTTGGATTTTTTTGAATCTCCCTTTTGATTGCAGGATGCTTAAAATATAAGACACATGGTGGCACATCCTGCATGGCAGGCTGAGCTCGCATGTGTCTTATATCGTTATTGATACCCCATCATAAAAAGATTATGTTATCCTTTGGAGAATGGAGGAGGAGTGTCGTCTTCACTGGTGTCTTTCTTATCCGACATTTCCAATTCATGTCTTTTCTCCTCTTCCTTTTTGTTGATCTCGATAATTTCGTCAGTACGAGATTTCCATTTTCGGGGACCGAGGATGACTTCTACGTCAGCATGGAAAATCACTTCTTTCTCTACAAGGAGATCGCGGATGCGGTTGTGTTCGGCAGAATATTTTCTAAGGATATCCTTAGCCCTTTCGTATTGTTCGTTTACGATACGTTTCACCTCTTCGTCGATTATCTTTGCAGTCTCATCTGAATAAGGTTTTGTGAACCCATATTCCTGACCAGTGGAGTCATTGTAGTTCAAGTTGGGCAATCTGTCGCTCATACCATAGACGAGTACGAGCGAACGGGCGATCTTGGTGCATTTCTCAAGGTCGTCACTTGCTCCGGTTCCAACTTGTCCGGTAAAGAGGTCTTCCGCCGCACGGCCTCCAAGGAGTCCGCACATTGTGTCGAGAAGGGCTTGTGTCGGGATTATCTGTCTTGCTTCAGGAGCATACCATGCGGCTCCGAGAGCACGTCCACGTGGTACTATTGTAACCTTTACAAGCGGATTTCCGTATTGAGTCATCCAGCTGATGGTGGCATGTCCGGCTTCGTGAGTGGCAATAGAGAATTTTTCTTCGTCGGTAATGATTCTGGATCGTTTTTCAAGACC
The DNA here is from genome assembly GCF_004793975.1 of Lepagella muris. Taxonomy (NCBI): domain Bacteria; kingdom Pseudomonadati; phylum Bacteroidota; class Bacteroidia; order Bacteroidales; family Muribaculaceae; genus Lepagella; species Lepagella muris. The sequence goes on along the minus strand of NZ_SRYB01000005.1, from coordinate 185,548 downwards.
GCCTACGATTCTGTCGATAGCCGCCATGAAGTCGTTCCAGTCAACAGTCTTCTTATTGTTGCGTGCAGCAATAAGAGCTGCCTCATTGCAGACATTAGCAATATCCGCGCCAGAAAAACCTTGAGTCTGTCGCGCCAATTGCTCGACATCAAGCTTACTGTTTACTTTTATTCTGCGTAGATGAACGTTGAATATCTCCATACGGTCGGTAAGTTCCGGAAGATCCACATATATCTGTCGGTCAAAACGTCCGGGACGCAACAATGCCTTGTCGAGCATATCCGCACGGTTGGTTGCGGCAAGGATGATCACACCATTGTTTGACCCAAAGCCGTCCATTTCGGTAAGCATCTGGTTGAGGGTGTTTTCGCGCTCATCGTTTGATCCCATATTTGGATTCTTGCCACGCGCACGCCCGACGGCATCGATCTCATCAATGAATACAATGCAGGGGGCTTTCTCTTTTGCCTGCTTGAAAAGGTCGCGCACGCGCGCAGCACCTACACCGACAAACATCTCCACGAAATCCGATCCGGACATTGAAAGGAACGGTACGTTTGCCTCGCCTGCCACAGCCTTTGCGAGTAGGGTCTTACCTGTTCCGGGAGGACCTACGAGTAGGGCACCCTTGGGTATTTTTGCACCCAATTCAGTATATCTCTGTGGGTTCTTAAGGAATTCCACAATCTCTTCAATCTCTACTTTTGCCTCAGCCAGACCGGCAACGTCTTTGAAAGTGACAGGAGTGCCGTTGTTCTTATCAAAAACTGTTGCTCTTGATTTGCCGACATTGAAAATGCCGCCACCACCCGAACCACCAGTCATTCTCTTGGACATGAACACCATGAAAATGACAAGCAGCAGAATCGGACCGAAATACCAGAATAGCTTCATGAGATCGGATCCTTTCTCGTAAGTCACGGTAATTGTCGGCTTCCCTTCAGCAGAGAGAGTCGCATTCCAGGAGTCGATCTTATCTTGAATCTTATCAGTGGATGGAATGATAGTCTTTATTTTCTTGTCGCCATCGAAATCATCGGAGGTGTCAAACTTATGTTTCTTAGCACCCTCATCCGTGACAAATCCTTCGGCAATACCAGCCTCGGATAAGACCATCACTTTTTTAAGGTCGCCGGCAAGAGCGGCTTTCTCAAATGCAGTCCAGTCTACCTCTTTAGTCTGAGACGCGTCTTGAAAATAGAATAGAGCAAAAAGGGAAAGAAGAATAATGGCATACATCCAGTATATATTAAATGCCGGCTTCTTATTATTTCCGTTTTGCTGAGGTTTGGGGTATTTAAGCATGTGGAAAATAGATTACAGATTACTAAAAGAAATTAAGGTGATATCGTTTGCTTCCGTCATTATCCGTCAGCATCCGATTGTATTCAGATACTTGATTTGTCAGTCTGTATCCTCGATATATTCTATCGGAGCGTCTTCCCAAAGGGATTCAAGTGAATAAAACTCGCGCACTTCAGGAAGAAAAACATGGACCATGATGTAGCCATAGTCAATCACTATCCATTGGCAATTCTTATATCCTTCGTAATTAAAAGGCTTGACTCCACATTCAAGATTAAGCTTTTCCCTTACAGAGTCGGCAATTGCCGCCACTTGAGATGTGCTGTTGCCTTGGCATATAATCAGTTTGCTTGCTGAAGCAGAATCTAAGGATGATAAATCGACAACGACAGTCTTTTTCCCTTTTTTATCAGAAATCGCGTCAATAATCAGAGGTGTTATGTCAGAATTACTTTGCATTCGCTGCATTATTATGATAGAGTTAAACAATCCCCGGTGTTATGATCAAGTCATAATTCACGGGTGACTATTAATATAACAAAAGTCATGCCAAAAATATCATGAATCATCAATAAAAAGAGAGTCATAAGGAATTTTATAGCATGTTTTCAGAGAAGTAGTGCATACTTCGAAAGAATACCGCGAAATTACAAAAAAATGCCCACACTGCAAAATGAGGTGGGCATTCAGAAATCTTAAAAAATGTGATATGCGTTTATCTGTATCTCATTTCAATGACAGACCAATCTACGATATCCCATAATTTATGGAGATAGTCTGCTCTCAGATTTTGGTAGTCAAGATAGTATGCATGTTCCCATACGTCAAACACGAGAAGCGGTTTGAGTCCCTTCGTCAGAGGGTTCTCAGCATTTTTCCCTTGGATGATGCAGAGCTTGTTGTCGTGATCGACTGCCAGCCATACCCATCCGGAACCGAATAGGGTAGCGCCTGCCTCTTCAAACTGATGCTTGAATTCATCAATACTGCCGAATTGCTCCTCGATCTGATCGCGCAGAGATCCTGACGGCTCTTTAAGACCATCGGGGGAGAACTGGAAGAAATAAAAGATGTGATTCCAGGCTTGCGATGCATTGTTGAAGAGTTTTCCTTCGCTCTTGACAATGATGTCTTCAAGCGCCATATCTTCAAATTCAGTTCCGGCAATCAGTTTGTTTAGAGTATCGATGTATGCTTTTTCATGCTTTCCATAATGATACTCAATGGTAAGAGGTGAAATCACAGGAGCAAGTGCATCCTGTGCATAAGGAAGTTTTGGTTGTGTGAATTTCATATTTTTTCGTATATTTGGTTTTTCAAATATAACAAATATATATGCCTTAAGGTTTGCTTGGATTGCCTGTCCATTGAATTGACTTTAGACGGGGTCTTAAGCCATCGGGAGAGCCCCAATGAAATTCTCTGTCTCTTTCGTAATGTCGACAGAGTTTGCGATTGCGTTGCTGACGGCGATTCCATTTATTCCGGCATTCAGCAGAGAGGGGATATCGTCATAGGTTATGCCACCTTCCGCCACTCTCGGAATATTGATTTCGTTTTCCTCCATCTTATCGCAAATTGATTTTACGCCTTCTACTCCAAGTTCGGGTGATTCGTCATTCTTGCAACCCGATTTCCGGAATGGGGCAAGCATGAAATAGTCAATATCAAGACTGCTGACGGATAATATATCTTGGAAACTGTGTACAACAACCCCGATTACGGCAGCCGGACCGAGAATCATCCTCGCTTTGCTTGCCGGAATGTCGTCTTTATGCAGACACACGCCTCCAACGTTTAATTCCTTAGCCAATTCAGCATTACTTTCAAGGATTAGGAATACTTCTTTTTCAATACATAGAGGTTTAATTGCCTCAACTGCCTCGCGTATCTCAGAATCGGAGGCATCGGGCATGCTTATCTGTACCCATTTGCAACCGCCTTTAATCACGGCTTTGATCTGGTCAATGACCGGGGTATCACTTTTTGTGTCGGTAATGAATTGTAGCATAATTAATCTGTTTTAAGGAATCATATATAGGATTGAGTGGAGAATCCTATTGTCCAGAGGTGAGGACACGGGACTCCAGACAGAGCCACTGAGTTTAGCCCGGAACTCCAGACAAGTTTCATATATAAAATGATTGAATATATGAAGTTGTTCAGATTGTATCTACTGATATTCTGTCAAGGTGCTGTAGATTTGTTGATGTCCAACTTTTGTTTGGAATTTTTATGCCGTTGATATAGACTTTAGATATGAGTGGGTTGAATCCTTTCCATTTCATGAAGTCATCTACCGACATGAAATCTGACGGTAGGGCTATGATAGTGTTTTCAAATAGTATTTTCATAATTAATTGAATGTTGAGATTTAGATTGCATCAATTCTATGCCCGACACTGATCCCTTTGTCGCAATCAGGGAGAGCTGATTCTATATCCTCACGGCATTTTGCCATGAGGAGCTTTGTATTGAACCCACGTTCGCCGGGATATATGGGTTTATGTATAGTGAGAGTTATCTGTCCGGGCGTTATATTATATGAGAAGCGGGGCATTCTCTTGAAACTTCCGTCGATAGTGATCGGCACCACTGGCAGACGGAATTCAGCGGCAAGCATAAAAGCACCGCGTTTGAACGGGATCATCTTTCCATCCCATGAACGGCTCCCTTCAGGGAATATAACGAGCGACATGCCCTCCTTCAGGGTGTCTTCCGCCTCTGCTATAGTCTGCTTTATGGCGGCGATATTCGAGTCGTCGACAAATATATGGTGCGCACGTTTGCATGCCGGACCTACCATGAATATTTTTTCAAGGCTTTTTTTCATCAGCCATTTGAAGTTATGGTTAAGGTATCCGTATATAGCCCAAATGTCGAAAGCCCCCTGATGGTTTGCCACGAAAATATAGGAAGTGTTTCTGTCAATATTCTCCCTGCCTACCACCTTTATATTTACAAACATAAGGCGGCAAGAGAGTCTTGCCCAAATATGAGGTGGATAATAGCCCCACCAATGGGTGCCAAACAGGAGGGATCCAATGCTCGTGACTAAAGCCGTTAAGAAAGTTGCGACGACGAAGATAGGCGCCGCGATAAGCCATTGATATATAAGAATGAGAATTTTCATGCTGTAAATTTACGTTTATAATACAACATATTTGCTATTAGTTGTTTAGTTGGTTTGGCTCCATCTGTGGGTGACAAACGGGTACCAAAATGTTCAAAAATGGGGTAGGAGAGGGGTGTTTTAGTCATAAAGGGGATCATTCCCGAATTTTTCCTTCCGGCTCTTTTCCTTGAGCAATTTCTTATTGGCAGTGTTACCAAGTTCGGGATGATCAGCCACAAATTGCAGGAAAGTGATGCGTTCTCTGAGTGGCGGATGGTCAGATATTTCCTTTTCCTCCTCGGTCATTTGGTAAGGATAGTTTGCTTCGAGTATTTTCAATGTCTCGATATATTCCCGTCCATCACGTCCCGACCATTCCAAAAAACGGAATGCCATGAGATCCGCTTCAAGTTCCTGCTCCTGCATGTATTTGAAATGGTATTTGACCAGATCCTCATGATGTGACTGTATCATTCCATAGTAATTGTCAATCTCGGCCTGAATTATTTTCTTGCTTATGGAATCTGGCGTAGTTGTGGGGAGAGGGAAAAATATACTTGTAGTCATTTTTGAGACAGCCTGTAGACCGGCTGTGACTGCCACGATAAGATCATTCCTGCGTCGTCTCTTTGCATCAGAATATAGAGAGTTCTCTATATGCGAAAGACAAGAATGGGCATATTCATGAGCGGCAACTCCCAGGAGTCTGTCCTCGGTCATGCCTTTTGCGAACAATAACCCTACATTAAGTCCGACCACATGACCGTCGGATGAAAGGGTGCTGAATGCATCTATGGTCTTGTCCGCCACAAAGCATACCTCCATATCCTTCAGTTTCCCTATGACTGAGTAGATAGAGTCGGCGTATGGTTGTAGCTCCTCCAATACATCTGGGCTGTATTTAGGCTCAAACCGAACCATTTCTGAAATCTTCCGGTCAACCTCCCTTTCTGCACCACGCTTTGTCGCCATCTTTTCCCGGAACTCCTGATACGTCTGATTATTCTCCAACATGGAAGTCCAGAAGTCTGCGGGATTATCGCTCTTAAGATTTTTTGTGACATCATCGACATCATGTTTCTCGACAAACTTTTGGAATGAACGCTCGGCATGTGCTGGCAATGCCATGAGGACACCACATGCAATGATTATGTGTTTCAGAATTTTCATGCGATTTGTAATCATATTTGCATGATTAGGAAAACGATTGAAGTCAAATAGGCAATTGGTAAAAGGAATGCAGAGACCAATTCAAGTCCCGGCAATGGAGGAAATACGACTTTAACGACAAATGTAACTCCAAAAGCGGCAATTGGAACCCACCATGTTGTTAAAAAGCATGACCATATCAGAAGACCATAAATTGTAAAACCAACAAACCATGTCATAAAATTAAGATAGTTGAACATGCCAACAGACGCGCCATTAAAATCCTTCGCATAACGAGCTGTAAAAAATTGCAGGAAACTTGTTATGCATAATGCCCAAATAAAGAGTTTCATTTCAGTTATTTATTATTTGCAATCCATTTCTCTCCATTGTCGTTTTTGATGGATCTTGCTGTAGAGATTACTTCGTCTTTCGTCAACATTAAGATCTCAGAATTCGGTTTGGCGAAAATATATTTCCCTTCAAACTTGTCGCCGTATTCGCATTCCCCGATCCCATCAAGATAAACAATATCTTTGTATTTGAGCCGCTTTAAGGGGATAGTGTCTGATTCTACAAGTTTGTTGGTTTTACTTATTTTGGCTGATGGTTTTCTGAATTTATTTCTAAGCATTACGGCTGCAAAAATCATTGCTGACCAAAAGAGAGCGCTGATTAAAACGGGGATATATTGCTCAGCGATGAAGGCGGAATCTCTAATTAGCATAGGTTCGAGTTGCATGTATGAGATTATCGTGAATATTGACGTCAAGAGTTTGAATCCGGTAAGTATAAAAATCACAATTGCAAGTCCGGTGGTGGAAGTCCGATAATTCTCACTCCCAAAGATTCTTTGTGCAATTTTCCCTTTTATACATAGAATCACTCCCAAAGAAAGTCCGAAAGAAGCAACAAGCAAAGGCAAACCACATAAAATGAAGATTATTCCGGGAATTACCATAATTGCAAATCCAATACCGGCTAAGGATGCCGCATATTTTACTGTATTACTCATAACTCAAAGTATATTAGAATAGTTATTTCCTTTCCATTAAAAGGTTAATCAATCTCTCTTTCTCCTCCAGCTGTTTCTCCGCACTTGCAAGCAGCTTCCGGAGCATATCTATTTCAAGCGACATTTTCTCAACCGTATGCTTGGTTTCATCAGAACTTCCAGAAGGCAAGACAACTTCATCCAGCTTAATATCCGTAATATCCTCAACTTGCGTATCAGCCATACTGTCTCCCAGATGCTCAATCTTGAATTCTTTGCCGGCTAATGCATATTTTCCTTTGGACTCATACTTTTCATCCAAATTTTCTCCGAAGAAATAACCGATATTTACATTTAACACAGCAGCAATTTTTTCAAGATCCAAAGCTTGGATATTATTTTCACGAATACACCGATGCAAATTTTGTTCGGTCATACCAATAGCTTCAGATAAACCCTTAACTCCACCTTTCCTTTTTCTACACAAATTTTTTATTAATTGTAAATCCATATAAGACAGAGATTTATAATTTAATACGAAAAAATAATTTAGTAATTAATATTTTTTAACACGAAAAAATAATTTCGTGACTAAAAAATATTTTACCTTTGCACCATAAAGTTACAAATAAACACACAAACATGCAAACAAACACCTCACAAATACAAGACATTCCGGCACTCACCGCGCTCCGGAACATGGAGATAGGGGAGACCTGTTCCTTCCCCATCGAGCGGACGAGCTACATACGCTCCCTCACTTCACGCTTCGGCTTGGAATGGAACAAGACCTTCCGCACCAAGACCGACCGCGAGCTACGTATCATCAAAGTAGCACGCACGTCATGAGCATCGACGAACGCCTCGAGCGCATAGAGACTCTCGTCTCCATCAATGCGAAGGAAGTGCTGACCGTAAAGGAAGTCTCCTTGCTGATAGGCAGGTCAGAGAGCCGCATACGCCACCTCGTTGCCGACCGCGAGATACCACACTACAAGAACGACCGCGGACAGGTCAATTTCCGCAGATCCGAGATAGAGGCATGGCAACTCGGCGAAAGGATCCCCACCAGAGCGGAGACCGACTCCAAGGCAGCCACCTATATCGTGACAAAGAGAATGAAAAAAGCAAGATAACCCTCAAATACCCCAGGACAATGAAAATACTAAAATCTATCATACGGTTGATGATACTCCTCTCCCTATCCACAAGTGTACTCATAACAATCTTTATAGCAGATCCTAATCCTATCGGGCCGTCTACCTTCGGCCTGTGGGTGCTCTCCCTGCTCGGCTCCAAACTGATCGCCGTGCTCTCGGCTGTCGCCCTCGTCCTCCTCTACAACGTATGGGCACGACGCGACCCCTGGCTGATGCGCTTCGAGCGGTGGTGCCGCCGTGCAGAGGAGACACCCGACTATTATTCGTGATGGCAATTCCTATTTCACACTTTAAAGGTTCATATAAATGGAAAATTTGCAACCCCTCCCGTCGTGATGACGTGAGGGTGTACGCCCGGTAGCTCAGCGGTAGAGCGGCATGGAATCCGGATCATCCGGACAACTCATGCGGTCGGCGGTTCGACCCCGCCCCGGGTGCCCAAAAGGACTTCGTCCTGCTCTTGATTGATTCCGGTGGCACTGCCGTCACGGTGGTGCCGCCATTTTCCAATCAATGCAGACGATTCCGATAATATCAACCTCTAAAAATAATCAATCATGAGTGCAAACAGATTCGCCGACACTCTCGGCAAGCTCCAGCAGATGAAACCGTGGGACGTACCCCTCGATCCCAACGTGACAAACCACATCGTCACCCTCTACAACTCCATCCACGGAGAGGGCGGCGAATGTTTCGCCGAACGTGAGTCACGCTACATCAACCGCATGATCGTCGACGACAAGAACAAATGGAACGTCACCTCCCTCTCCGTATTTCTCGCATTCGTCGACCTCGCCGTCAAGGATCTCACCCTCGAACCCGGCGCACAGGCAGTATGCTATCTCCTCCACCGTGGCACGCCGATAACCGTCCCCGATGCCTCCGGCAAGCTCTCCGAGGTCTGGGAAAACCGCGTCTACATCTCAATCACCGGATACGGCGAGATACTCCTCCGCCAGCGTGCCGGACAAATACGCCACTGCGACACCCCAACCGTCGTTTACGAAGGCGACGAGTTCTCCTATCGCGAGCGCGATGGCCGCAAGTATGTCTCCTACGGCCTCAACCTCTCCCACAACGTGGCGAATCCCATAGCCTGCTTCATGAAGATAACCCGTATCGATGCCTCCGTCGATTATGCAATCATCCTTCCAGAAGCATGGGCACGCCTCGCGAAATACTCCGGCAAGAACAACAAGGGGAAGGTCAACGCCCTTTACACCTCCGGCGAGGGCAACACCATCGATCCCGGCTTCCTCATCGCAAAATGCGTCAAGCACGCATTCAAGAGCTACCCCAAGCTCCCCATCGGAAAAGGGATGGTCATGGAGGCAGACATGCCGGAAGAGGAGGAGCAGATGCCCGACTATTACAATCTCGGTGCCACTCCTGAATCTACTGAACCTGCCGGATCCAAGAAAACCCCCGAATCATTCGCCGAGCCTGCCGACTGCACAGGCGGCGTGACGGTGGATCCCGCAGCCGATAACGCCGACGGTGAAGACGACGGGACATGGTAAAATCCTTAAAATAATATCAGTCATGAGCAACAACGAAATCCAGAGACAGACCCCGGCAACCACGGCAATCGCATCATCAGCCGACAATGTTGCCGCAATCGTGAGCGACGCTCCGAAACACTACCTTAAGAACCGCACATCCCACGACAACTGCCTTGCGGCATGCGGCTCGCTCCTCGATGCCATCCGCCAGACCGGAATGACCGACGAGCTTGACAAGAAGGCAGCTACCTACATTGAGCGTACACGGCGCACCGTCCGCGCAATGTCCGACCTCCGCTCCCCGGTCACGAAGATGTTTGACCGGATCCGCAGCGAGTTCACCACCCTTGAGAACGACATCGACCCCACAAAGGCGGGCACCATCCCTTACCAGCTCCAGCAGCTTCGCAACCAGTATGCCGCGCGTAAGCGCGAGGAAGAGGAGGCACGCCGCCGCGCTGAGGAGGCCAGACGTCAGGCACAGGCAGCACGCGACCGCTACCGTACCGACTGTGAGGAAAACTACAAGACATTGTTCAATAATCATGTAGTCTCGCAGTTAAACGCACTTACCCGATTGGTCGATAGTGTCACACTCGACAACTATCAGACAATCTACGACACCATATCTGGCATCTCAACCTCACTCTCCGATGATTGGCTGCCGACTCTCTCTGTCCGTATGCCCCTCAATCTCACCCCAGATGAGTCACGCGCTATAAGCAATGAGGTGCTCAGTCGTCTGCGTAGTCAGCAGTTCGTGGAGCAATATTGCACCGAGATAGCTGACTACCGTCAGGAGATCCTTGACCGTCTCCCCTCAAGGAAAGCGGAGCTGGAACGTGTCGCGCGTGCGTCGGCGGAGGAGGCGCGCCGCATACAGGAGGAGATGCGTCTCCGGGAGGAGGCCGAACGCGCACGAAAGGAAGCCGAGCGTGCCGCCCGTGAGGAGGAGGAGGCACGCCGTCGCGCGGCTGAAAAGGTTGCAGCCGAAGCCGGATCCCTCTTCGCCGAGGAAGCGACCCGCGTTTCCTACACCCCGAAGGCTAAGGTCTCGAAGAAAATCCGCATCACCGACCCAAAGGGCTACCTTCAGGTGCTCATGATGTGGTGGACTAAGGAGGGGAGCACTCTTCCCGATGCCGAGCTTGCCAAGATATTCCGCAAGCAGATCACGTTCTGCGAGCGTCTTGCAAATAAGGAAGGGGAATGCATTGTTGATCCGAGCATCATATATGTTGACGAAGTGAAGGCACAGTGACCATGAACACGAATCCCGATACATACTACCAGCGCAGTGAGGTCTCCAACTCCGACCTCACCGCGCTCAAGGAGTTGCTCTACCCCCGGCAACAGTTCGGCGACAGGGAGAAGGCATTCCGTTTCGGCTCGCTCGTCGATGCCATCATCACAGAGCCGGAGCGTGTCAACTACTACCGCCTCACCGTTGACAACGTGACCTACACCGAGGAGGAGTTCTACCACGCACGCGAGATGTATCGCTCATTGCGTGCCGAGGCACGCTCCGACCGATTCCTACGCCATGTGCTCGACCACGCATCCACACAGCGTTTCATGGTCAACGACGCCCAGCACTTCGAATACTGCGGGTTCCCATTCTTCCTCCCCACGCGATGCAAATGGGACTGGTGGCTCGACGATGCCCGTTTCGGCGGCGATCTCAAATCAACCTTCGCATCATCCCAGAAGGAATTTGAGGAGGCGGTCGACTTCTTCGACTGGGACCGTTCCCGTGCATGGTACATGGACGTGGCCCGTAGCAATCAGGACTTCATATATGCCATCAGCAAGAAAAATTGCCGGGTATTCAAGAAATTCATCCGTCGCGATGATCCCGTCTACACACGCGGACGCGACAAATACGAGCATCTCGCATTCATGTGGTGGTGCCTAAACTTATCTCATGGAAAAGACAACACTGCGTCATAATTTGAAGGTCGAGCCATACGACTACCAGCGTGAGGGAATCCTTTTCGGGCTCCGGAAGAAACGCTTCCTCATCGGCGACGAGCCTGGGCTTGGAAAGACTCTCCAGAGTATAGGCGTGGTTGACTGCGCCCATGCCTACCCCTGTCTGGTGATATGCCCCTCCTCGCTGAAGATTAACTGGCAGCGCGAGTTTGAGAAATTCACGGATGCAAAGGCCCTTGTCCTTGATAATGCCACACGTGCCACGTTCCCCTATCTCCTCTCAATGGGTATCTATCAGGTGGCGATCGTCAACTACGAGTCCCTGCGTAAATATTTCGTCTGGGACATAAAGTGCGACGGTCCCTTCCGCCTGAAAGATGTGGTCTTCTCCTCCTGCATCAGCCTGTTCCGCTCCGTAATAATCGACGAGTCGCACCGCGTAAAGGATCCCTCGGCACAACAGACCATATTCACAAAGGGTATAACATCCGGCAAGGAATACATCGCGCTCCTCTCCGGCACCCCCGTCGTCAACCGTCCGGCAGATCTCATCGCCCAGCTCTCCATAATGGGGCGGCTCGCATCCGATTTCGGAGGACGTGCCAAGTTCTGTGCCGACTATTGCTCATTCGCCAAGGAGCAGGACGACGAACAGGCTGAGGCGCTTGCCCGGCTCTCCTCCATGCTCTACGGCAATTGCATGATACGCCGCGAGAAGAAGACCGTGCTGACACAGCTCCCCGACAAGACCCGCACCGACCTTTACGTCGAGCTTGACCCGGAGAGCCGCAAGATCTACGACACCGCAGCCGCCGACCTCCGCGAGTATCTCTCTACCTACACCGCATGCACCGATGCCGACATCCGCCGCAAGATGCGCATGGAGGCGCTCGTCCGGTTCATGACGCTGCGCTCCCTCTCCGCGAAAGGGAAGGTCAGGCAGGCCGTTGATTTCGTCTCCGCATTCCTCGCCTCCGGCAAACCGCTCATCCTCTTCTGTTCGCTCCATGAGATTGTTGACGCCCTCCTTCAGGCATTCCCCGAAGCTGTCAGCGTCACCGGACGCGACTCCTCCACGGCAAAGCAGGCGGCGGTTGATTCATTCCAGTCCGGGCACGCGCGCCTTATCATCTGCTCAATAAAGGCGGCGGGAGTAGGGCTGACCCTCACTGCATCATCCGACGTGGCGTTTGTTGAATTCCCCTGGACTTACGCCGACTGTTGCCAGTGTGAGGACCGCGCCCACCGCATAGGGCAGAAAGACAACGTTACCTGCTACTATCTCATCGGACGCAACACCATCGACCGCACCCTCTACTCAATCATCCATCGCAAGAAGTCGATCGCCAACATGATAATGGCGGCATCCGACGACATCCCCACCGATGAGATGTATTTCGACGAACTCGTTTCATCATTCCTTAACGCATAACGATATGACCCCGAGATTAGGACAATACATATTCCGCATGATAAGCGGATGGTGGCGCATCTGTCAGGTGATCGACGTGTTCACCACCACGCAGGGACTCCCCGGCTACGCATACGCCGAGGTTGACGGCGAACCCGAATTTGCCCGCGAGGACCGCGAGCTCGCACGCCGCCGCGTCTATGAACTCAACGGATGGAAATATCGCCCTAAATGATACAGACTCATGCCGGAGATATGTAAGACGGATCTGAATGCAGCCATCGCAGCCATGGAGAATCTCGTCACGATGATGAAGGCTATCCCCGACCCATCCACGCGACAGCTCAACAGGATCCGCATCACAAACAAACTCATCAACAAACTAAAAAGAAAACTATCATGAGAAAGCAAGAAATCATCGAGTATCTCACCCACAGCTGCGGGCTCCACCGCGCATCCGCCATACGTGCCGTCAACGGAATGTTTGACCTCATGGCCTCCACCCTCTGCAAGGGTGAGGACATAATGATCCGCGACTTCGGCGTCTTCCGTGTCGTCGATGTGCCCGCACGCACAAGTTTCAACATTGCCGAGAAGGCCATGATGCCGGTCCCGCCACACAAGGCAGTCCGCTTCTCCCCGTCCCAGGCAATAAAATCAGCCCTACGGAAATGACGCTCGAGGAAACAAAGTCCCAATCCCGGAAGCCAAAGGGAAAGAGGAATAAGTTCGGTGCCAGCAAGTCGGGCGGCTACGATTCGGAGAGGGAGCACAGGCGCGCCCTCTCCCTGAAAGCCAAGCTGCGCGACGGCCTGATCACCGACCTCCGCGAACAGGTATCCTTCATCCTGATACCCGTCCAGCGGGATGCCGAGGGAAACCTCCTCGAGCACGACTGCCGCTACATCGCCGATTTCGTCTACCGCGACCGCAAGGGCGATACAATCGTCGAGGATACCAAAGGGGTCCGCACCCCGGAATACATCATCAAGAGAAAGCTGATGCTGCTCGTCTACGGAATAAGGATCAAAGAAGTTTAACAACCATGGCAAGGACTATCAAACAGGGGCTTGACTATTTCCCGTTCGACGTGGATTTTTATCAGGACCTCAAGATAAGAAAACTCATCAAGTATCAAGGTGGCAAGGCCATAAGCGTATATACTCTCCTGCTGTGTATTATCTACCGCAATGGGTACTACATCAGGTGGGACAAGGAGCTGCCCTTTATGATTTCGGAACTTACCGGATATACCGAGGCAAATATACAGGAGGTCATCGAATGCTGCATGAACATTGGTCTGTTATCGCGAGAGCTGTTTGAGTCTGAAGGCATCCTTACTTCAAAGGGCATACAGGCACGATATGCCGGTATATGCTCATCATCCCGACGCAGAGGCACTATCGCCGAATACTCCCTCATGCCGCGCAAGTCAGCCGACGGCGTGACCGGATCCAAAGGGAAGAAAACGAGACATCAGCCCCAGCAGACCGACAGTAAAGACAGTGCCGTCTCCGCTCCTCCGGCTTCGAAAGAGAAAGCCCCACGGAAGAAAAAGACAGCCGAACGCCCGGCCGACCCGCCTGCGGAATACTCCCTGACCGTCGATCAGGAAATCCCCCTCATGGCAGGCGAGCAGATATGGGCAGAGGCTATATGCAAGAACCACTCCATCTCCGCCGACGAGTTCCGGCAATTCATGGAGAAGTTCGCGCTCCACTGCAAGAGCGGCGACGTTTCACATTCAAGTTTATCCGATGCCAAACGGCATTTCAACGACTGGCTGAAATATGCCATAAAGAATCTCAGCAATGCACCCGACGCAAATAAGCCTTCTCCTCAACGCCGCACGCCCCGTCGCGCCCCCGTCAAACCCGGCTGCGGACTTATCGAGGATTGACGACTACAAGAGGCTCCTCATCCGTGTCGCACGTACCGTATGCCCCTCATTCGTCGTGCGCGACGGGATGAAGCCCCTGCTCAACGACCTTCTCCTCTGGTGTCTCTCTGCCCCCGGCAGGCTGGACCCCTCCAAAGGTCTCTGGCTATGGGGCGACATAGGATCCGGAAAGACCACCATGCTCCACGTAATACTCCGCTTCTGCCGCATCGTCCGTCCTGCCGATGCCGAAGGCAACCCATACGGATTCCGCATCTCCAACGCCATAGAGGTCTGCTCCGGCTACCAGCGCAAGGGATACGACGGCATACAGACCTACATCGACAGCCGACGTCAGGCATTCGACGAGCTGGGTTCAGAGACTATCCCCACCGGCTACTACGGCAACACCGAGAACGTATTCCAATACATCCTACAGCGCCGCTATGACCGCCGCCATACGTCATTCACCCACGTCACCACCAACCTGTCCGTCGATCAGATAGCCGAAGTCTACGGCGCACGCATCTATGACCGTTGCAAGGAGATGTTCAACTTCGTCCCCATGCGCGGTGCCACATTCCGCAAGAAATGATAAAACCGACAATCATGACAAAGAAAGATATACTCACGCACATAAATGAAATAACCAGCAATGCCGAGAGGGGCTACTGGTGGGCAACGGCGCTGCCTGCCCACGAGACCCGACGACTCGGCATTGACAAGGAGCTCCGCAAGATCCAACGGCATCTTCTGGAAGTCGAGAAAATAGGGGAGGACTTGAAGGACGGGCTGAATAGTCACCCCATCATCTTTCCAACATCGACCCCAAACCTCTTCAATCAGGAATCATGAAACACTGGACACCATCTGAGGAGACAGAACTCAGAAAGATATACAAGGCCATGACCGCCCGGCAGCTGGCAGAGCGGTTTGGCACTACCGCAATGGCGATACATCAGAAATGCTGGAAGCTCGGACTGCGGAAAGGCTACGATCACGCCCGGATAAGACTTGGCGATAGCGAAAGACGTTGGCTGCGCCTCAACTTCCCCCACATGCGTAATGAGATTTGCGCCACATATCTCGGCGTGAGCCTGCGCACGGTCAACCGCCTGGCCGCCGACATGAATCTGAGAAAGACCGCGCAGTTCATGAAGGAATCACAGGCATACACCTCACGCAAGGCAAAGGAAAGTCACCTGCGCAACGGCACATACCCGGCAAAAGGATATTATTCTCCCAATCTCCGAAAAGGATAAGCCTATCAATTCAAACCCAAAACATCCCCGCAATGACAGCACAACAGATAGAATTCAAAAAGATAAAAAAGTCTTGGATTATGGAGAATGGCTCCGTTCCTCTGTTTGCAATCGAAGATTACACAAAGGTCGGGAATTTGTTCAAGCCACAAAAGCAGGTTGAACATAAAGCCCTGCATCCGGATTGTGCTTTTGTTTTCGCCCAAAGTAATTCTTATTTCCTTTCCATCAATGTGGCGATGGATGAGGAAGGGCACTATCACTTTGGGTATGGTCTGTATGAGCCTGAACATGGCGGAGGCTGCTGGCCGTCTTCCCATTGGAAAGACCATAAAAGGGCTTACACATTGAAGGGGTGTCTTATCAATGCTTTGAATCACATAAAGGGTATGAGACAACTACCACATCCCATCTATGTTCGCAAAGCGATTGAAGCCATAGCGATAGTCGAAAGATCCAGAATTGTTCAACCAAGTCTGTTTGACTTCATCGATTGCTGAGATATGGAACAGTTGGGAAACATTACGCTCCATCAAGGTGACTGCATGGATATACTCCGAAGTTTGCCTGATAAATCTTTTGATCTCGCTATAGTTGACCCTCCCTATTTCTCCGGACCGGAAAGACGTGGATTCTACGGCAAGCGATACAGTACAACGGGAATTGAACGTATTGACTACCATAAGTGCGACAAGTGGCAAGTGCCCGGTCAGGATTATTTCATGGAATTAGAAAGGGTCAGTCGGTATTACATCGTATGGGGTTGCAACTATTTCATTGGTTATCCCTTTGCTCCGGGACGTATAATCTGGGACAAATGTAATTCCTCCACCACTTTTTCCGATTGCGAGATAGCCGCTACCAACCTTTTCTCTTCCGTCAGGCTATTCCCCTTCATGTGGAATGGTATGTGTCAGGGTAAATCCTTTAAGGAAGGGCGCGTGATGCAGGGCAACAAGAAACTCAACGAGAAGCGCATTCACCCGACACAGAAGCCCGTCGCGCTATATGCGTGGCTGCTCACACAATACGCGCAGGAGGGTTGGAAAATCCTCGACACCCACCTCGGCAGCGGGAGCCATGCCATTGCCTGTGAGCAACTCGGATACTCTCTGTTGGGCATTGAGCTGGATCCGTTTTATTATGATGCGGCCAGAAAAAGAATCATCGAATATCAAAACATCCCAAGACTATTTTAATGATAGAAAATATGGAATTTCACATCGGCGACAAAGTCCGTAATATAAGATCCGGCAACATAGGACAGATTATCGAAATGCGCAAAGGTTGCGGACATACCGGGCCATTCTCATTCGTGCGTATTCTTGTGGTTAAGGAACCATCTACAAAATACACCACATATTGGGAGCGAAAGAATATGGAACTTTTATGACAACAGAAACAATTTACACACCCTCCGACCTCCACACCGGAGAATGTGAATGGTGTGGAGAAAAGTCAAGCGAACTTATCTACACCGAAGATGGGCAGGAAGTCTGCATCGACTGCATCGAAAGTGAAAAGTTTTATCAAGAGACAATGAAAGGAATATGATTTACTGCATTACACTGATTATCGTTGTGGCACTCGTCTGTGCCACACGACTCTATCCTCTTTGGGTGGAGCATGACCGCAAGCAATTAGCCAAGGCATGGGAACTGATTCGCAAGATGAAGGAGGAAAACGCCGCGCTTCAGGAAAGCTGTCGCAAGAGTGTTGATGAATGGGTGGATAATTTTAACGAACAATCAAAAAGTTTTAACCAAGCGTGGGAGAAACTTTATGAATTGGCTGAAAAGATGAATGTGAAACTATGACCAGACAAATTAAATTTCGAGCTAAAACCAAAGCCAACGGTCATTGGGTCTACGGCTCTCTGATTGACTACGGAGATGGTATGTTCGCTATTGCAGCTAAAGGGGGCGGTCAGCCGTGGGTGGAGAAAGACACAATCGGTCAGTATACCGGACTTTGAGACCGCAACGGAGTTGAGATTTATGAGGGAGATGTTATTAAATATGGTTACTTCGGGACAATGATGCGGGTTGAATATAATCATCGCAACGTCTCATTCGTGGGACGCGAGATTGGAGCTACAAACCCAGGAAACCACAACATTTCAGACAATAATAAAATTGAGGTAGTTGGCAATATCTACGATAAGAAATAAAGCCTTGGGCGGCTTAGTAAAACCCATATAAACATTATGAAAAAGTACATCGGAACAAAGACCGTACAGGCAATGCCCGCGGTCAGAAAGGGCGGCAAGATATGTATGCCCGGTGATGAAAACCCCAAGAGCCTTGACCCCGTTGAGGATGGTTACATGGTTGTCTATGAGGACGGCTATGAGTCTTGGTCCCCAAAAGAAGTATTTGAAAAAGCATACCGCATTGCAGAAACTGCGGTTGATCGTATGCACATCGAATGGAACGAGCTTGCAGAGAAACTTGGAAATCTCAACGCTTTCATTGAAAGCAAAAGCAAAAAACTTCCGACTACAATACAGGCTATGCTTCATGCTCAGAATGCGGTCATGCAGGACTACATGAACGTTCTTGCGCTTCGCACAACTCTCATGGAAACTGGCGAGGGTGGTTTCTCCGGACTATCATTCGCAGTTGCCATCACGCTTCTTGAAAGGGGATTTGTCATTCGCCGACAAGGATGGAACGGCAAGGATATTGTCGTATTCAAGCAAGTGCTGGCACAGATCAATGGAGCCATCATCCCCAAAATGCAGTCACTTCCATACAGGGCAAAGGAACTCATCATGTCAGGTGAAGCACACATTGACTACACATCTCAATGTCTTATCTATAACCGCAAGACCGGACGTGCCGACAGTTGGGTTCCCTCCATCAGCGATGTGTTTGCAAAGGACTGGGAATTGGTTGTAGAGTGATCCCGAAACCATACACTCTGAGCCACTCATCCTCTCAATTTTAATAGATATTCCGACGATTGCCCGCAGAACACTAACTTCGCGGGCAATCCCTTTATCACATCACGCTATGGCAGAAAAACTACACAGGCTCAGCAACGTCGGCGGCGCCCCAAGGCGAAATAGGAAAGCCGCAATCGACTCCGTGGCGGAATATTCATCCGCCACCGAGAGAGGCATGCGCGTCCTCATGGAAGCGCAGAACTACTGGAACTCCATGGATCAGTTCCGGCGCGACCGACAGCGCAACAAGAACTACACCTACGGCCGACAGTGGGATGATGTGATATGTGTCGACGGCCATCGTATGCGTGAGGAAGACTACATCAAGTCTCAGGGAAACGTTGCCCTGAAAAACAACCTTATCCGCAAGATGGTGCGCTCCATCCTCGGACTCTTCAAGACACAGGCACTCACTCCCGTCTGCGTCGCTCGCGACCGCGATGAGCAGCAACTCGGAGAGACCATGACTGTCACCCTCGAATGCAACATGAATCTCAACAAGATGCGCGAGCTTCACGCCCGGAGCATGGAGGAATTCCTCATCTCCGGATTCGTCGTCCACCGCAAATGGTACGGTTGGCGTATGGAGCGCACCGATTGCTGGACCGACTACGTGCAGCCCGACAATTTCTTTATCGACAACAACATGCGCGACTTCCGAGGCTGGGATTGCTCATGCGTCGGAGAGATACACGACCTCCCCTTCGAGAGCCTCTGTCAGGAATTTGCGAAATCACCCGCCGACTACGCCCATCTCCGCGAGGTCTATGCCATGGCAAGGGAGCGCGACGTGATTGCCGGCACCTACCAGCAGTTCGGGGTCCCCATCGACACGCGCTGTTCAGACTTCCTCGTCCCGTCCGACACCACGCGCTGCCGCGTCATTGAAGTCTGGCGAAAGGAGACAAAGGAACGCTACCGTTGCCACGACTACAACACAGGCGACTACTACAAGATCGAGACCGCAGACTACGACCGTATGGTCCGCGCCGTCAATGAAGACCGCATCCGCCGTGGTCTTGCCGCCGGAATGCCCGAAGAGGAGATCCCGCTCATCGAGGCGGAATGGTTCATCGATTCCTACTGGTACTATTACTATTTGACTCCATTCGGCGAGATCCTCAAGGAAGGGGAGACCCCATACTGGCACAAGTCTCACCCATACGTCTGGAAGGCTTACCCGATGATCGACGGCGAGATCCATAGCTACGTCGCCGATGTCATTGACCAGCAACGCTACGTCAACCGCCTCATAATAATGTACGACTGGATAATGCGTGCATCCGCAAAGGGTGTCCTTCTCTTTCCGGAAGAGTGTCTCCCCACCGGAATGACAATGGACGACATTGCCGACGAGTGGGCACGATTCAACGGCGTCATAATGATGCGTCAGCCAAAATCCGGCACAGCCATACCGCAGCAGATAGCCAACAACTGCACCAACATCGGCATACACGAGTTGCTCAACATACAGCTCAAATTCTTCGAAGACATCTCCGGAGTCAACGGTGCCATACAGGGAAAGGAAGGATTCGCCGGTATGTCCGCGAGCCTATACCACCAGCAGTCGCAGAACGCCACCACATCCCTTCAGGACATACTCGACACCTATCAGGACTTCCAGGAGGAAGGCGCCATGAAAGACGTCAAGAACATCCAGCAGTTCTACGACGAGCCGCGATTGATCAATATTTCAGGCAAGAGTGCCTACGTCAGATATGACTCCCGCAGCCAGCGCAACGTTGACTACGACCTCAAGATAGCGCAGAGCCAATCCTCGCCCGTCTACCGTGCAGCCGCCAACGACTTCATGATGGAGCTTTGGAAAGCCAACGGCATAACTACGAAACAGCTCCTCGAATACGGATGCTTCCCCTTCGCCGATGGTCTCCTCCAGAGCATAAACGCCGACGAGCAACGCATGGCGCAGGGGCAGCCACCGCAGGGCATTCCGCCGGAGATGATGGCGCAGTCAACGCAGGCGGCCGACCCGCAGGCAGTGGCCAAGGCGCAGCAGATGCTCCGTCGTTGACGTTGCCTATTATCAGAACGCAGCCTCCGATATTGCGCCTCTCCCTTTCCGTCGTGCGCGCGATGTCGTCACGATCTTAGGAATCTCCATCTCCGAGAAGCAGATGTGCAGCCCGATTGCTCGTGTCATGAGCAGGTCGTCATGATGACCCACGATTGCACCGTAGCTTCCGTTCTGCCGTCGCTCATATTGTAGATACTCGGTCAATACATCCTCATCACGCTCCACATACAGACGCTCCCTCACAATCCTCACAAGCGACGAGATGATCAGCGGCTTGGTCTTCGTGTTCGTATGGAAACCGTATTTCACCGGCACGTGGTTCCGTATCTCCTCATCCGACTGCGACCGCGCATAAAGATTATCATACACGCTCTTTATCTGGTTCAGGATATACCCCGACTGGTCCCCCTCCACCTGTCGCTCCCTGTCATGCGTCTCCAGAGTGTTGCTCTCGATCACCAGCAGCGAGTCATTGTAATACTTCGCTATCTGCGCCGCCTTCCATGCTATCTGGTCAATGTCGAGATGCCCCCGCCATTGCGCCACAACCGCCGGACGTCCCTCCGTCTCCATCATATCCATCCGGTCAAACACCGCTATCACCGACCAGTCAGCCTTATCCGACCGTCCGCCTATATCCACCACCGTCAGGTATCTGTCCGTTATGCGCTCCTCCTCCAAGTCCGGTTCCGGAAGCGACCACACCTTCAGGCAGCCCTGTCTGTCCTCCGAGAAATGCAGGTTATCAAGAGCCTTCTCTCCATACTCGCCGTTCCCCGTTACCTCCCCGACGTACACCGGCGGGCGGCACGTCCGCCTCAACGGCTCCACACGATATTTGTCAAACACCATCGATCCGGAATGCACAAATGCCTCGATGTCGTCCGTAGGATACTCCGCAGCCATGACCGCGTGCGAATCCTTCCCCGACCGTTCCGTGACGTACCACTTTATCCCCTCCAGCGGCGCGCCTTGCGTCCATAACCACCAGAGATAACGCCCCGGCTCCTCCCTGTTGCTCCCCACGTTCGCGTTCAGCCTGTTCTCTATCAGCTTCTCGGCAAACTCTCGCTTCTCCTCCTCTGTCTCGAATTCCTCCCTGTATAGGTCTATGTCATACCATGAGATGAACAGCGATGCAAACTGCGACTTACCCTCCTTTGCGGCCTTATACTCCCGCTCGAAGAAATTTCCAGTCCCGTTGGCAGTCGACTCGTAAATGATCATGGTGTACGGCCGCAGCAATATGCCTGAACACGCCGACCTCACGACCGAATCCGGACTCTTCATGTCCGTCGGTGCCCAGAGTCCCACCTCCGAGCAATGCACCAGCGAATACGAGTCGCCGCGCAATGCGTCCGGCGATTCGTATGACGCTATCGTGATCGTGCAGTCCCTCTGCGGGATCTTCTTGTAGTCACCCGTCAGACCCACGTTCACCATCTTAGCCTCATTCGCGTCATAAGCCTCACCGACCCTGTGCAGCAACCCCACCGGATAGCGCGACAACGCACGGTCATACATAGCCTTGATAGCGAACGAAGTCTTCTTCGTCTGTGATATTATCACCGAATTCAGACCGACACGGTGCACAAGCTGCAACCATGCCATATAAAGTTGCGATGTCGTTGACCCTCCCCATTGCCGTGCCTTCAGAAGCACCATCCTTATCGGCCTGTTAGCCGTCCGGAACCTCTCCAGCATATTTACAAACTTCCGCTGCGGACGCGACAGCCGGAACAATATCTCACCCTCACCCGTCTCCTTCGATAGGATATACACGTGCACCGCCGCCCAGAACGGGAAATCATACCTGTTGCGCAGCCGTACGAAACTCTCCACTACCGACTCCATCGCATCCTCATCGGCCTCACATCCCAGCCGCTCCCTGATAAACCTCTCCACCGTCCCCGACTCCCGCAGCTTCTGCACGAGCGGCACCTTCATCATCCCTGTCGGGAGCCACTGCCGTCTTATCGGATAGTCCGGAAGCTCCAGCAGGAAACGTTCGCCTACCGACCCTTTACCCGTCACCGGATTGAACTCCGCATTCACCGCCTCATTGCGCCGGGCATTCTCTTGCAATATCTCTTCTATAGTTGGCTTCATACATCCGCGAAATTTATGCGCGACCGTGCGCGTTGGCTCTTGCAGTGATAATGATAGAAGATCCCCACCGTCCCCGGCGTCAGATAAAACTCCGGTGCCGGCTGATGGATCACAGTCGTTACAAGCTCGATGATCCGTGCATCCGGATGCTCCTCCATCAGCACGCGCACCCTCCGCAGTATTTCCCTGAACATCGCCTCCCGCCCGGCTCTCATACGCTGCAACGGACGCCCCGCAAGCATCGCCGACACCACGTATGACGCTCGCTCCTCCGACACCCAGAACCTCGATGCCGGCGACTTCGCGATGATTTTACACACCTCACTGCGCGACAGACCGCCGCGCGAGTTTATCTCCCGGAACAATAGGAAGATCTCCCTGTTCCGCTCTCTGGCATATTCTATCACTGCCCCTTTTCGTCTCATAATTTTAGCCTTGGATTAATATTCTATGGATTAGGATAGGAAACTGTGTCCCATATCGCAAAAATAACTCATGCAGACTTTAAAACATAAGGCTGCAAACCATATTCTGCTCGTTATCTTCGCGAAAGAAACCACCATTACCAAGCGATATGGCTGATACAAAAGAAAATAAGAGCCGACGCGACGCTCATATTGAAAGATTGCGTAAGAAATATCCCGACAAGGCATTCGCCGACGACGAGGAGATTTTCTCCCAGATTTCCGATGATTACGACGATTACGACCGTCGCCTCGGTGAGTCCGCGAAGCGGGAGCAGGCTTTCTCCGACATGTTCACGTCCGACCCGCGCTCCGCCCGCCTCATGATGGACTGGAAGAACGGCGACGATCCCGCCGTCGCCCTCATCCGCATCTACGGCAAGGACGACCTCCTCGACGCCATCAACGACCCCGAAAAGCTCGACGAGATTGCAAAGGCCAATAAGGAATTTGCCGAACGCATCAAGAAGGAGACTCAATACGAGGAGGAATACAAGCAGAATCTCACCCAGACCTTGAAGGGACTCGAATCCTACGTGCAGCAGAACGGCATCTCCGACGACGATCTTGATGCAGCTATGCAGCGCCTCACCGAGATCTGTCGCGACTACATCCTCGGAAAGGTCTCTCCCGAAACCGTCGAGATGCTCATGAAGGGCATCAACCACGACTCCGACGTCGCCGCAGCATCGCAGGAAGGCGAGATTGCCGGACGCAACGCACGCATTGAGGAGACTCTCCGCAAGCCGCAGTCCGACGGCACGGTCCCCCTCGGCGGAAAGAACGCCGCCCCTCCACGCAAGAAGACCCCGTCAATCTTCGACATAGCTGCACAGGCACGATGATATGAACGGCTCCCAACTGAAAATTGTCGGAAGCCGCTCCTCCGACGCCCCCGTCCGCGGCTCCGCAGGCATACCCTGCCACGCTCCCGGATGCTCCGCCACCGTCAGCGCCCTCGCCGACCTCTCCGGCGGGATTCGTCCCGGCTTGATCATTGAGCCCTCCTGAATCAGAATCCGAATATTAATCATAACATAATCCATCAAATGGCAACAGACAATGCAACTGGAGGTCCCGTCGTGACAGGCGCACAGACCCCGACCACATCCCCCGGTCATGCCGGGCTCCCAACTCAGCTCCCCGGCGAGTCAACCACCGTCAGCACCGTGGCGGCAGCCACCGGGGGAATCGCACCCGGCAACCTCATCGACACCGACATCGACGAGAACCTTTTCCGGTTTAACTCCGACGACACACCGCTCATGCAGATCATGCTCCGCGCAAAGCGTGTAAAGGTAAACTCACCCGTCATACAGCACTACGCCATCGACGAGCCCCGTGCACGCATCGTCACGAAGGCAGCCGTAGGCGACGGCACGACAGACCGCGTCACTCTCAGTCTCGAGAACACCGACAAGAAACTTCTCCAGCCGTTCACCACCGTCCTTGTCAAGGGCGTCGACGGCTACGACGCAAAGGGCGCGACAGCCACACCCGGAGAAGACCTAATGCTCTTCGTCACCGGGAAAGACAACGACGGTGCGCCCATCGCCATGGCAATCAACGGGAAGAAGACCACCGAGACCGACGAGGTCTCCAACGTCCCCGAAATTCCGGCCGGCACAACGCTCGTCATTATGTCAACCGCCATGTTCGAGACACAGAAGGAAGTCGCTCCAAACCTCATCGTCCCTATGCCCACCGAGATCTACGCACAGAAACGAGGGTTCAACTCAATCGTCAGCGACTATTTCGAGAGCGTCAAGAAAAGAATCCCATTCTCTCAAGCACTCATCGCCGAGGCGCAGATTGCCGATTTCAAGGTCAAGGGCAACCGCACGCTATGGGCAGGTCGTAAGGGCAAGATCCAGATCGAGACCCCACTCGGAATCCAGAGCATCTACACCACCGAAGGCATACGCTACCAGATCAAGCGACACCTCGACAAGGTTGGTAAATGGACCTTCGAGGAGCTCATCTCCCTCGCAAAAATGATCTTCACCGGCGACGACGTTCCCAAGAGCGTAATCGCACTCTGTGGAAAGAACTTCCTCGAAAACATCCAGACAATCGACTATTCCAAGCACCCCGAAGTGCAGATCATTGTCAAGACAAACCCCGTCGGATGGTCCGTATCCACAATCCACACCGTCTTCGGCGACATCGAGCTCAAGCACGAACCCACACTCGACCGTCTCGGTTGGAGCAACTCCGCCGGAGTCATTGCCTACGACCGCCTCGTCCACTACGTCTACTCCGCCGAGCATAAGGACAGCGAGCGCATCGAGGGTCACGAGGCAAAACGCGAGTCCACCGTTGTCTGGGATGCACTTGCCCTCAAAGGAAGCTGCCACATCTGGATCGACGGAGAAGGGGAGAGTCCCGCAGCCGGTGCCGAGTCCTACATCATGTGGGCATCCGCCGACGCTCCTGCCACTCCTGTCGAGGGCACTATCTACGTCCTCCTTGCCGACTGCCCCGGCATCAACGCAAACGCCGTCTGCGGCGAGGCATGGCAATACAAGAACAAAACTTGGAAGGAATTCTCCGGCATAATCCACGGCTGATCCCCGATGCAGACATAATCCCGAGGGGGAGGGGAGGCACAGCTCCGCCCCTCCCTCATCCTAAAAAATACCCCACATGAAAAAAAGAAAAACTACCTACGGCGTCTACGGACTCATAGAATGGGGCGCGCGCATCCCATTCGGCAAAGGCTGCGTCCAGATCTCATTCTCCGGAGGCTCCAAGACCCCCAACGGCATCATCCCCGCCACCTACACGACCGACAACCCCGTCATCCAGCTCGCCATAGAGCAGTCCCCCGACTTCCGTGCCGGAAAAATCCGCAGTGTCCGCACCATCCCCCTCAACGAGGAGATCCGCGTCCACACCAATCCCGCCCCCTCCCTCCCGGTCGTAGAAGCCCCCGCCGCCGGGGTTGCTCCCCAATCCCCTTGCTCCGCTCCAGCCCCTTCCCCCGCTGATGTTGCTTCAGGTCAATCCCCTTGCTCCGCCCCGGAGCAAGCCTCCTCCGTCGCCGCCCAGCGTCAGTTTCGCGCCGAAGGCGTCCCCGTCCCGGAGATTCCATCTCCGGAAGCTCCCTCCGCCGCCTTGAGTCCTGAGCCCGAGGTCATGGCCTCGGGCTCCATCCCTGCCGCCAGCGAGTCAGCCTCCGCTCCCCACGTAATGGAATTTGCCTGTCTCCCCGATGCCCGCGAATACCTCAAGAAAGAATTCGGCTACGAAGAGCGCGAGGTCCGCACCACCGCACAGGCAAAATCCGCCGCACGATCCCACGGACTGGAAATCATCATAGCATGATGGCATGAAAGTCAAGACCGACGAACTTACCCGTGCCGTCCGTGTCGCCATCGACATGAACCGTACCGACACCCCCCTCCTTGCCGTCGGCGACTCCGACACGCTCACCCTCGACACACTCATAAAGGCGAAGCTCCCCGACGCACTCCGCCTTGTCGAGATGGAAGCCCCACTGTTCATGCTCGAATCCGGACACATACTCGAACCCGGCGAGGAATCCACATTCTTCATCGGCTCCGACGGAAAAGGATTCCTCGTCCTCCCCGACGACTTCATGCGCCTAATATCATTCCAGATGAGCGACTGGGACCGTCCCGTCTTCGAGGCAATCACCGAATCCGACCCTATCTACAGGCAGCAGGCATCCCCCTTCAAAGGGATATGCGGCAACCCGGAACGCCCCGTTGTCGCACTCGTCCGTCGCGCCGAAGGCAAGGTGCTCGAATTCTACTCCTGCCGCAACGCCGACGCCACAATCGCACAGGCGTGCTACCTCCCCATCCCCCGCATCGATGCCGACGGGGCACTCGACATCCCCGAAGACCTCTACAGCGCCACAGTCTACCGTGCCGCCTCCCTCGTCCTCGCGGCACTCGGCGACCAGCTCGCCACCACAATGCTCGAACTTTCCAAATCCATGATATAGTCCCGATTACTGGAGTCCCGTGCCCGAGGCCACGGCCGAGGGGATCCTCTCCAAAAGCAAAAAAAACAAACCCCATCCACGATGAGCAAAGACAGCCAAGACATACAAGGCCATCTCAACGTCTCCCAGAACACCGTCATCGGCGGCGACCTCGAACTCAACGGCAACGCATGCATCGACCACGACCTAAACGTAAAAGGTTGGTTCGAGGCACGCAACTTCCGCGGAGCCATGAAAGGACTGTACGCCACCATCGACGACCTCCGCCGTCGTTACCCCTGTCCACTCCCCGGATGGTACGCCGTCGTTGGCGACACAATCCCCGGCGATGTCTACCGCAGCGAAGCCGGACAGTGGATCCCCACAGGCGGGAAGGGTGGGGGGATGTCCCTATACATCGACGGCTCCATAGCCGACCGCCTCACAATAATTGCCGGCATGAGCGACGAAGACCGCCAATGGGTCCTCACCCTCCTCGACGCCCTCGAAGGCGACGGCGACGTGAGCTGTCCCAGTGCCGACATTGCAAAGAAAGCCGACAAGAGCACGACGATTTCCGCCGGAACAGGATTGACGGGTGGGGGAGACCTTTCGGCAGACCGCACCCTATCACTTGCCGAGAGCGGCGTGACCGCCGGCACCTACACGAAGCTCACTGTCGATGCCTACGGACGTGTGACATCCGGCGCCACGCTTTCCGCCACCGACATCCCGACCCTCCCTATTTCCAAGATCACCGGATTGCAGACCTCCCTCGACGGCAAGCTCGACAAAACCACGTTCAACGACCTGTTCGAGAAAGTGTCGCTCGGCAACGGCGAGTACGCGATCAAGGCGAAATACGGCTTCTACTCCGTCGGCGGTGTGTCCGCCCTCGGCAACGGCAATGTGTCGGGCAGCGGCGGTGGCGGCTCGTATGGTCTGATGAAGGCGTGGCCATCCGCCGACCCCGGAACAAACACCACAGATGCACTCGCTGCGAACCTCGGCTATGACCTGCACACAAGGGTCAAGAGCCTTGAGGGTGGCAGCGCATTGTCCGTGACCACGACAGGCACGGGCAACGCAGTGACCGCGATAGCCAAGAGCGGCACCGCAATCACCGTGACCAAGGGCGCGACATTCCTCACGAGCCACCAGTCGCTCGCGAATTATGTGAATCTGAATGGAGCGCAGACAATATCCGGACAGAAGACGTTCTCCAATTCAATCGTGATTCCGCAAGGATCATACATATATGGTAAGAACGAGACATCCGGAGGAATACTGTTTTTTGACGGCACGCGCACCGTCATAGGGAGCGTCGGGGCAACGTCCACGGCGGCGACCCACCTTAGAAGCAAGACGGGACATCTCACTGTCGGGACAGGAAACAGCGGGACATACAATGTGCTTGATTCCGGCAACTACTCCACCTATGCCCTGCCCAAGTCATCCTACACGGCAGCGGATGTGCTGGCGAAGCTGAAGACCGTTGACGGCTCCGGCAGCGGCCTTGATGCCGACCTCCTGGACGGGATACACGCAGGCGGATTGTTCACTGCCTTCACGAACAATGCCTCTGACCAGCTCTCAATCACGATCGGAGGCACGACAAAGGCGGTCACACCGAAGGCGGTGGGCAACTATCATTACATGAGTTTCGGCGTTTCAGACAACGGCGGCAAGCCGAGCTACCTGCTTATCGCCGACGTGACCACATGGTACAACAAGACCGAGGGCGACGGTGGATCTGACGCGGGCATCATCGGCTATATGTATGGTCAGCGTGGAGGCAACATGGCAGGCACTGTGGTTCAGAAAATCATAGCGATGTGCTGCTATAACCGCACCTACCGCAAGATGATCACGGACGACACCACATATCTGCGCCCGAGGGTAGTGTCATACAACGGCAAGTATTATATCGCG
The DNA here is from genome assembly GCF_004793975.1 of Lepagella muris. Lineage (NCBI taxonomy): Bacteria > Pseudomonadati > Bacteroidota > Bacteroidia > Bacteroidales > Muribaculaceae > Lepagella > Lepagella muris. The sequence goes on along the minus strand of NZ_SRYB01000005.1, from coordinate 156,400 downwards.
CTCTACAAGACAGGGAGCGGACGCAACCACTATTTTGTCGGATATAAGGCAAATCTTCTTTCCGAGTTCATTTCCGTGCCGTGTGAATCCGACGGCACGGCCGCGGGTCTCTCCGTGGTGTATGACACATCCGGAGTAAATCTTTATGGCAATATATCCACCGCCACGAAGCTCCAGACCGCCCGCACCCTGTGGGGGCAGTCGTTCAACGGCACGGCGAACGTCAGCGGCGACATTACAGGCACAGGCAACATCATCCCCACCACTACCCATGCATCGACCATAGGCACCTCCACAAAGGTATATGAGCGTGCCTATCTGCGATACATAGATACGGATAGCGGCTACAACCTGCGCATCTGCGTCGCCGGCACCGAGAAAATATCGGTGCATACAAACGGTAACGTCGGTATTGGACAGACCGCTCCCGCCTATAATCTTGACGTGACGGGCACACTGCGCACGACAGGGCAGGCAACCCTGGCAAGCGTGAGGATAGGAGACTGCACAATCACATGGGATTCCGCAAGCAAGGCATTGAAGTTTAATACGGGCATATATTCCACGGGAGGCGTCTCCGCCCTCGGCAACGGCAATGTGTCGGGCAGCGGTTCGGGAAGTTCCTACTCCCGCTTGGACGGGTGGACTGACTACACCGCAGACAAGTCGCTCCACGTCCTCTCTGCGAAATTAGGCTACGATCTATACACCAACAAGGCAGACAAGACGCTGTTGGCATCCTATATAAAGACCGACGGCACCAACGGCACCGCTCCCGGTGTCACCGCGCTAATCAACAAGCTGACGGAGGGGGATTCCAACGTCACAGACTCCACCCTGTTTGTGACATCCCATGCGTCAACACCTGCCGGCAACAACTATTACCGTAGGAAGGCAACATTTGTTTGGAACTACATCAAGGGTAAGACGGATGCCCTCTATCTGAAACTTTCGGGGGGCTCGATGGCAAACACCAATCTTGTGACGAATCTCAATGCAGATTTGTTGGACGGTCTTCACGCATCCCGATTCACCCGTGTATGCTCCGGTAGGACTCTTGAAACAGGAACAAAATACATACTTCTCGGCACACTGCCCACATCATCCAATTCCACCTTTGACTCGCTACACATAACGGGTGACATAGGCGGCTTCGGAGGAACCGAAAAGGCAGTGATCGACATATATGCCGGCAGACGTAACGGTGTAGGCATAAGAGGATTTGTGACTAACCAATCCTCAGCCACGTGGGACATCGGTGTCAATGCCGCAGGACAGGTGTATCTTATACTGAAAGGTCAGTATGTGACATACAACCTAAATCTCTTCGCATTGCAGGCTACGATAGATTGGACGGGAAACACTTCCACACCGACGGACACCACATTCACATTATTGTCGGCAAGTACACGGATCAGCCGTTTTGTTGATGCAACATTCAAGGGAACTGCGGACGTGGCTTCAAAACTCGGCTCAGCCACCGTCGGAAGTGGGGTGAAACCGATATATCTTAGTTTGGGAACAGCCACCGCATCGTCTTCCACGGTGGGGGCGGCAAACCGTCCCGTGTATATGAACGCTGGCACAATCACAGCAGGGACATACACGTTCGGCAACGCAAACGGCAACGCCCCGATAAGCAACGGTACGGTCAACACCAACCTTAATGCCGACATGTTGGACGGTGTGCATAACGGGAGTTTAACTGCTAAATATATAACTGCCATTACATTCGATAATGCTTCGGATATACCCTCTAATGCTTTTATGTGGCAAGCTAACGGCAATGTTACAGATGTAACTACAATGGCATACAAAAGTGGGATCTCCATAGGGAATGGTATGGCTCGAGCATGGCAGATCTTTTCTGGACGAGGCAACAATCATGTCTATTATCGTAATGCGAAAGAGGACATGTCGGGATGGAACGATGATATAAAGACGATTGCCTTCACCACCGACAACGTGGCTTCCGCCTCGAAATTGCAGACCGCACGCACCCTGTGGGGCAAATCATTTGATGGCACTGCAAATGTCACGGGCAACCTCACAAGTGTCGGGAATATCACTGGTTCCGCTGCCATGACAATAAAAGCCAACGGTGCGCTCACACTCCATAGCACTGCAAACATCGCACTGAAAGCCAACGATGACGATACAAAATCCGTGATATTAAACGCCTCCGCATTCAAGCCTTACGATGCCGCGACGACCAAGTTGACTCTCGGCAGTGCGACTGCGCGTTGGGCTACACTCTACGCCACCGGTGGCAACTTCACAGGCGAGGTGGTTTCCACGTCCGCCAACGCATTCCGCGCCAAATACGGCAGCTACGGATTCTTCATCCGGCAGGACGGGGCAAACACATATTTCATGCTGACCGCAAAGGATGATGCCGGAGGGACGTATAATGCGCTCAGACCCTTCCGCATCAACAATGAATCGGGCAATGTCTACATCGGCAACTCGGCTCTGTATGTTGTGCACGGCGGAAATGTCGGCGTGGGGACGACATCCCCATCATACAAACTTCATGTCAGTGGCACATTGGGCGTGACAGGTCTGATAACCGCGTCCGCATCTGGCATCAAGATAGGCGATGCGACAATATCTTGGGATTCCGTAAACAAGGCTCTGAAAGTTGACAGGAGCTTCTACTCCACGGGAGGTGTCAGCGCGTTGGGTTCCGGTTCTGCAAGCGGAAGCGGCGGTTCATCATTCGGATTGATGAGAGCATGGGGGACGTCCGCTCCGCCGTCAACCACCAACGATGCACTTGGAGCGAACCTCGGCTACGACCTGCACACAAGGGTCAAGAGCCTTGAGGGAGGCAGCGCATTGTCCGTGACCACGACAGGCACAGGCAACGCAGTGACCGCTATAGCCAAGAACGGCACCGCAATCACCGTGACCAAGGGCGCGACATTCTTGACGAGCCATCAAGCACTCGACCATATCAATCCCAAAACATACGCAGACCTTAATGCAATGAAACCGACAGGTTTTGAGGTGTCGTTTGCAGGTGGGAGCAATACTACCGCAAACAAACCAAGCGGAGTGGATGCTTACGGCGTATTAGGTTTTCGCAGTGCAAATGGTTGGTATTCTCAATTGTTGCGGTCAACCGTTAGTAATGTTGGTTTATATATAAGGGATTATAATGGTGATAGTGCCACATGGAAAGCTTGGCAAAGAATTGCATTAGCTTCCGACATCCCCACCTCAATGTCGTGGACTGCAATCACGAGCAAGCCTACGACTCTATCGGGTTATGGTATAACGGATGGCATCACTGCTGCTACCGCCGCCTCCACATACGTCAAGAAAGCAGGCGACACCATGACAGGGGCGTTGCAGATAAACATTAACCAAGCCGTCAAGCACCTCGGATTCGGACGTGCCAGCTACAACTACATCGCTGCAACAGCAGCAGGCGGTACATTGGGATTTGTCACCAACGGAAAGGCGGCAGGAGCCGGTGCCAACTGCGACCTCATCATACAGGCAAACAAGCTGAATCCCGGCACCACGAACCTTGTAGACCTTGGCGAATCGACACATCGCTGGAAGAACGTCTACTCCGTACTCGGCAACTTCTCCGGGCAGATCACCTCCTCTGTCGCGACAGGCACGAAGCCATTCAACGTGACCTCCACGACACTCTGCGACAACCTCAACGCCGACCGTCTCGACAACTACCACAAGGAATCCTTCGAAAGCTACTGCAAGACCACCATTGACGCGACAGCACTCGACGCAAACACATGGTACCCCGTCACAATGGCTATCGGCAACTCATTGCAGACGCGCATAAGGATTGAGGGCAGCAACGATGCTCCCGGCGCATGGAACACCCGAACCGACAAGAGGATGGCTCTTATGCTTGACTACACCGTCAACGGATCATCCTACGGTTGGACTTCGGCACAACGTGTCGTCCACAAGTTCATAACCGGTGCGGGCGCGACAGGAAATCCCGTCTGCGGATTGGGGCAGCTAACCAACTCCTCCACGGAATACGTCTATGTACGCGGCGGTGCGAAGTACAACTTCTACACAAGCCGGTTCATCATCCCCACACTGCGCACCGCATCCTACACCGTCAGCAGCCAATCCATCGCCCCAACCACGACACAGCCCGCCCTGATAACCCGCAACGATGCGCTCACCACCGACAACGTGGCGAGTGCTACCAAACTTGTAACCGCCCGCACCCTGTGGGGGCAGTCGTTCAACGGCACGGCAAACGTAACGGGCACATTGTCATCTGTGGGCAGCATCGCCTTTACATCAAAGGATGCAAGCAACATTGGAAGCGCAGCGACAAACGCAGCATCCCTATATGCCAACATGATTCATTCGGGCAACAGCAACAATCTGTGGCTCGGTGCATCAGAAACGGGTGTGATCGGGTTCTACAAAGGTGCCAATGCATCATCCCGCACGGAGCTTGCAAGGATAACTAATGCAGGAAACCTCACGTTAGCTGTTTCGGGCGCATACCTGCAAGCGATAAACGGAAACAGAAAAGTCAGATTTTCGGGACAGGGTGTTACACTGATTCATGATTCATCCTCGGCATTCGGTATGGTGGCTTGTGCCTCTGACGCAACGACCGTATTGGCTCGTGTGTGTGGATCATACGCTGTAAATGATGCGTTGAAGTGGACGTATTATGGCGGCACATACGATTCTCCTGCAATAGCAATCCTCGGCAACAAGAACGTGGGCATCGGCACTACTACACCCTCCACCAAGTTGGATGTCAACGGCTCAACCAAAATCACGGGTACGATGACAATCAACTACACCACCGAAACAGGTATCGCCCTCTACCGCAAGGAAGCAAGCAGCGGAGCGTTCATGCGGTTTTACAATGCGAATCAGACCACAAACTACTACCGTGTCGGTATGTACGGTGATAATCGTTTCGGTATCGGCTATAATAGCGTGGACGCAATCTCTATATCTACAAATGGCAATGTCGGCATCGGTCAAAACACACCTGCGCAGAAACTTGACGTTAACGGACAGATACACGCAAACGGTTGGATAGGCACCACGGGTAATGTCGGATGGAAATCCGACACTCATGGAGGAGGCATCTACATGGCAGACGCAACATGGGTGCGCACATACAACGGCAAGGCATTCTATACGGCGGGTGGAACCATCCGCTCCGACGGCAAGCTGCAATGCGGTGCAAACTCCGAGTTCTCCGTCGACAAGGACGGCAACCTCTCCTCCACAAAGCTCGCCGTGAGGACAAACACCGGAACAGGCGACGGCATATCCCTATACAACGGTGTCAACAATATCCAGTCGTATGGCATACTCTTCGGAAAGACCGCGACATTCGGCACTCATGGAGGAATAACCGGAGATTGGGCGACATACTTCACAATGGACGGGGGAACCAATGCGGCAAAACGCGGTTGGATTTTCCGACATAAGACCGGTGGCAACGTGGCTTCAATTTCACACACGGGCGACGGAAGGTTCTTCGGAAAAGTTTTTGCCTCATTTATGCAGGTCGGTAGTGGTGGAGGAATCACCCAATATCCCGACGACAAGACAGGCTCGACATATTGGTACGGACTCACCTTCGCCGCCGACAACTACGTTCACCTCAACGGCTACAAGGGCATCAAGTTCCGCACCGCGTCAATCACTGCCGAGATCACACAATCGGGTGGGTTCGTCTGCTCCGGAGGCGTAACCTGTCTTTCCGACATGCGCCACAAGACCGTCGTGAGCCAGCTCTCCCTCCGATTGGATGACATCGCAAAGGCGCCCTCATTCCGTCATGTATGGAACGACCGCCCCGACAGGGGCATCCACGTCGGCTCTTCCGCGCAGTATTGGCAGCGCATACTCCCGCAGGTCGTGGAGGGTGGCGACTCCCTCTCCCTCGACTACGGCAAGGCGGCTCTCCTGTCCGTGATATCCGTGGGCAAGGAAACCCTTGACCTCAAAGGCAGGGTCGCTGCCCTTGAAAGGGAAAACAGAAAACTGAAGGAATTAATTTCCACAGGCAATCTTTGACATCCAGAGATTCCTGAAATATATCAAAAAAATGTTTTAAACTCTTTTTAATTATGAATGACAAATTGACATTGAAAGGGATCAACAGTGCCAACCTGACTGTTGACAACTCCAACGACCCGGCAAGGGCGTATGACATCACGGGCAATGTAGACGTGACAGGAAACTCAGCGGGCAACATCGTCGGCTCCGTGGCAGCGGAAGGCGTGAACCTCGCATCATTCAGCGGATATGACGCGGGGAACCTTTCCAAGAACCTCTCCATCAACTTCCAGAACGTGGAGAACGACACTCAGCCTGAAATCCTATCCGCGGTCATCGCGTTCGTCAACAACGTGAGCGAGTCCGTCAAGGGCGGCTCAATCAATACGGCATCATTATAACAATATCCTAAAAAACATCATCAGACAATGAAAGCGACCTACAACGAGATCTTCATCAGCAATCAGATCCTCTCCAACATCCCAACCGTGATGGAAGGGCGAAAGATGCCCGCATCCACCGTCACCACAATCCTGCTGCACCGTCTCGCGCATCAGCGCAAGATGGAGGAATACGAGGAGGCATGCAGGAAAGCCCTCGATGAGCTCAAGAAAGACGAGAAGTACAGTGACTTCGACTCCAGGATACAGGCGCATGAGGAAGCCAAATCCAAGGGCAACGAATATGACAAAGAGTTCGACAAGATTGTGGACGGGCTCACCGAGGCATATTCCGATGTGCGCCGCAAGCAGGCGCAAGTCACAACGGAAGTCGAGATCCAGCCCATGACGCGCAAGGAGCTTGACGACATCGTGGACGTCGTCGGCACGGAGGGCACTATCACAATATCCCATGCCGCTGGCTGCTTCGAGCAGGAGCGCATCCAGTTCCTCGGCATGCTCACAAACTATTTCACCAATCAGCAGAGATGAGCGTGAGCAACGGACTGGTCTCCGCCCCCATCACGATCGCGGAGATGTATTCCCTCTTAGGTCTGGGCACCGCGCAGAGCGACGGTGCCTATGACCTTGCATATCTGTGCGGCAACTCCCACGGCAAGATCTGCAAATGGAGCCGGTGCAAGCCCGTCAGGGGCACCAACCCGTTCGGCACGGACTTCGACCCCGGCACCGGCACAACGCCCGGCAATGCCACCGACAAGACGGGCATCTATGCCGGCAATCGTGGGCAGGCGGCAGGCAAGCCGATATACTGGGGAATGGAATACCCCATGAACACCGCCGAGCAGAACTACTGCAGGAAAGCGACGGGAAACCTGATACAGCTGTGCTATGATGTGGTCGCCATGAGCGGCGGCAATCATTCCAACTTCATATATCGTCCGCCTGTCGCCGGCACTGACTACAGCCGTCTCGCCGATTTCGACGGATACCGCCACAACAACGCTCAGTTCCTTGACGCGGGTGTGGCGGGCGCCGCCGCGGGCATCAACGCGAAGCCGGCAACAATGTCAGTCAACAGATATGACGACGTCAACGTGCCGTTCTACGCCCTAATCCCGGCTGACTCCGTCGGGTGGATGTTCAGATATCTAATCCCCGAGCCCAACGAGTATTACTTCGTCGTGGAGCTGTATAAGACCGCCGACTATGAATCCGTCACCGGGGGCGACTTCTCGACCAAGGTGCCATTCGCGGTCTTCGCGCCGAAGACCACCCTGTATGCCACCACGGGTATGGGGCTGCGCATCGAGGTGCCGCTCTCCGTCATTGAGACACTGGGCGGACTGACTGCCAACAACTACAACTTCATCGCCTGCGTGGGGTTCAACCGCGTGAAGTCCTCGGCGACAAAGACCGACAAGGGTAGCTACTATCAGATTACCCCTGCCAACGCCTACGCGGCGGCAAACGGCGCGGCGTTCATCGCCCCCTACAGCCTCTCCGCCCAGAGATGCGTCACGAAGATAACCGTCACGAAAGCTTCCCCATACATCGCCAACATGCTCCAATACGCGCTCACCACGTCTACCGCCTACGCCAACTTCCCCTCTGCCGAGACGAGGATATCCTCGGATTCGCTGCGCTTCAAGGTGAGGTTTGACAACAACGCCAACAGCACGGCTTATCTCGACAGCCAGATGCAGAAGGCATCCGGACACATAATATTGCGTGCGACTGCCTATGGCTCATTCGACCGGATCCCGCAGAACATGGGATACATATCTGAAGATGACTACTCGAGGTCTAAGCCCATACCCCTGAAAATATCCGACCAGCCCGCGGCAAGTCCCGAAAAAAACAGTTGGTCGATGGCGGCGAAGTCAAAGACGACACTCTACGCACAGGCAAATGCATTGATTCCATACGGCACGACGTCATCAATAGTAATAGAGGTCTCAAATGACGGGGGAAAGACCTGGAACACCACCGGCACTGTGACCGCTTATTTCAGAAGGGTATACTGATGCGCATGCCTCTCATTTGCGAGGAGAGGGCGACGGTATAGATAGAAATTTTACCAAAAAAACTGAAACGAAAATGAATGAGGAAATTTTATTTGGAATCCAGGATCTGATCCGGGTTACGCTCGCTGATTTCGTGAGCGTCATGGGATGGTGGGCGATGTTTGCGATTGCCCTTATTATGGCAGACCTCCGTTTCGGGATCCTTGCGGCAAGGAAACGCGGGGAGCAGATTCGTGGCAGCCGTATGCGCCGCAGGACAATGAACAAGATGCTTGACTATGTGACATGGATTTTCGTGGCATACATCTGCCGTCACTCTTTCGGTGTGGTGTTGGGTGTCCCGCTGGTGTCGATAGCGATTGTGATCTATGTCTATGCCAATGAGTTGAGCAGCGTGATCAACAATTATGCGGAGTATCGCGGCTATGGAAAAATCCTGAATCTTTGGAAGCTGATTATCGGTCGGCACGACATAGGCAAATGCCTGGAGGATGTGTCGGCTAAGAAAACGGAAGAGGATGGCTAAATCTGATATTGAGGAATTATGGATACGACACCATCTGAATATTTAATCACTGAATATTTAATCAAAAAACTTTTGGATAATGATAATCTTAGTAGACAACGGTCACGGATTCGACACGAAGGGTAAGTGTTCGCCGGACGGGAAGTATCAGGAATGGGCATGGAGCCGCGAATTGGCAGACATCATCGTGCGCGAGCTTACACGGTTGGGTTATGACGCACGTCTGCTTGTGCCGGAGCGTGACGACATCCCAATCAACAAAGGCACAGACAGCCGCGTGAAGCGCGTCAACACGATATGCGACCTATACGGCAAGGAGGATGTGATGCTCGTGTCAATCCACAGCAATGCCAACTCTTGCGACGGCAAGTGGCATGACGGCGAGTGGTCCGGATTCGTCGCCGAGGTGGCACTCAACGCCTCGCAGAAATCAAAGAGGCTTGCCGATGCCATCTGGGCAAGGGCCATAGAAGCCGGGCTCAGGGGAAACCGGGCCGTGGTCGACAAGCCGGGGAAGCGATTCATTCAGCAGGACCTCGCCATCTGTCGCGACACGAAATGTCCCGCAGTGTTGACCGAGAGCGCTTTCCATGACACTCGCGAAGGGGTGAGGCTCCTCACTGGAAGCAAGCAGCGCATAGCACTCGCTCACGTCAACGGAATCATTGATTACATCAACCATATAAATTCCCTTAAATCATGAAGAATCTTCTTGGAATCATTGCAGTGGTTGTCCTCAGCATCATTGCCGGAGCCTACCTGCACAAGTGTCAGACCCCTCAACAGGCATATCCTCCCGGAACTGTCGGGGATGTGGTGATTGATACAGTGACATACATCGACACGGTGCCGTATTCCCTCCCATCCCCACGACAGGAGCTCTCCCTCGGCACCCAGATCAGGCTTCTCCCCGTCTTCATCTCCAAAGACAGCACATCCGGATTTATTCCGGATTCATGCAAAATGGCCGAGGAAAATATTCCACCGGAGATTGACAGTATGGCGGTGGAGATTCCGATAACGCAGAGGGAATATGAGGGTGATGATTATCACGCATGGGTCAGCGGATATGCTCCCAGGCTTGACAGCATATCTGTATTCCCGAGAATCAGGACCGTGACAATCAGGCAGCCTCCCGGAAAACCAAAACGATGGCATATCGGACCGTCCATAGGTCTTGGCTGCACTCACAAAGGGATTGCCACATACATAGGTGTGAGTGTGACTTACTCCATAATCTCCTTTTAATATATAAACAATAACCCTCACCATAAGCCGGGAAGACGTCTGCACAGCGCAGCAGTTCTGATCCCGGTGAGAGCGCGAAGCGCGAAAAGAGCCGCGAATCTCACGACCCACGGCTCCTGCATTCCTGTAAAAAAATAAATCTAACCGATAGTAAACACAGAGCCGTCACACTCCCTCCCGGGAAAGGCTCCGTTATATCCTTATGCTCAGAACGGCGACAGACGGCGTCTGACACGCTGGCCACCCCTCCGCAGATTCACGCAGCTCCGCAGTCGGCTCAACGCCTCCTCACGCTTCTCCAGCCATACCGCAGCCTTATCCGCGTGAGTGATCGTCAGCCAATCCTGCATCACGTCAGCCACCATATACTCATGCACCAGATGCTCCATCAGATTCATCGTCGTCTGCGAAAAATCATCCGGCACCCTAAGCAATATTCCAAACACATGCCGGCGTTCCGGACGGTCATCCCTCCATTTCAGATAAAGCTCACGGCTTGTATATGGATACAGGGCCTCCGTCACTATACAATGCGCCTTATCCAATATTCGGGCAACCCTGTCCCTGTTTCCATCCTGAACTATATCCTGGACCGTATGCCGAAGTTCAAGATTCTCGCTCTCCAGGATATGACCCTCCACCCATGCCATATTCCCTATGTCATAGAGCAGTTCCTTCAGTTTGAAGAGAAGGAGAAACCGTCGTTCCCCCTTCTCCTTTTCTCCGCATTCCTTGATCATGCGCCGCCTCCTCCGGAAGCATACGTCGGTCTCACCGGGCGCGATCGCTTATAAAGCGCCCTCTTCACATTGTCAAGACTCACCTGCGCCAGCTCGAAATATTCCTTCGCATCCGCCTTGTTCGTGATTGTGAACCAGTCCCCGAGCGTCATGTGCACGATATACGAATGGATACCCTTGCCAAGACTGTCCGCCGACGCATTGTTATAGTTCGACGGCAGGCGGAAACATAGCTCAAGCGTCGTGTCCTTGTCGATCTCCTCATTGATGAGATTATCCGTCGTGGTCTTGTCCTCGTTCAGATACTCGCCGAGAAGACTCTTCAGCGCAGTGAAATGCGCCGCCATCGAGCGTCGCAGCTGCGACGAATCCTCCTCGTCCTCACTCGCCTGCATGTTCGATGCAGCCTCATAATCCTTAGTCTTCTCCGCCTCACGCGCGCGTCCTGTCAGGTAAGCCTTATTCGTGATGTCATACATCATCTCCCTGACGTGGAGTCTCACCGTGAGCTCCTTCTTGCTTTCTGCCATAAATGTGGTGGTTTATATGGTTCAACATTATTTTCGGTCGTAGGTCGGGCGCACAGGCCTGCGCTTATAGCACGCCTTCCGCCTCAATCCCTCCATATGTGCGGCCGCATCAAGCGAATACTGTCCCGCCTCACCCTTATTCGTGAAGACGTACCATTTCGCCGTGATGTTCATCACGAAGAAACTCCGCATCTCCTCCTGCATGGCCTCCCCCAGACTGTCGTCAAACGACGACGGCAGGGAAAGCACTATCCTCAGCCCCGTCTCATCCTCCTCGACATCATCAAGAAATTTCCGCAGAGCCTCGCAGACCGCCACCCTCGACTCCGTCCAGAAGCGGTTAAGCTGCGCCTGGTCCGCAGTCGTCGTGTAGATCCGCTCGTAGGCATCCGGATCGCCACCCATCTTCGAGCCGGTGTAGCTCGTCGTCAGCGCAACCTCGTCATATACGTCGCCCTTCGCGACAATTAGCGTCAGTTCCTTCATTCTCTTTACGTTTGATGCGCAAATATATCAATCCCATCATCCTCCCTCACCTTATCTTTTAATCATTCCTCACCGGCAAGCTCCGACAGACGCTCCGACAGCGACTCCGTCTCTGCCGTGCTCGTCGTCTCCATCTCCACGGCCTTCATCTCCGGAGTCACAAACCGAAGCAACCTCATCGTCGCCTGGATCCGTTCTCCCGGCTCCAGAGCCGCCATGTCCAGCTCGAAATCCGATGCCGTGTATCTCTTCCCCGTATCCTCATCCACCCGCTCCTTGCGCTCGAACTGTGCCTCAAGATACTCCCTTATCGGACGCTTCAGAGGATGCTCCCGCTTATTCGGTGTCCCCTTCACGCGCCCACCGGTCTTCCTTCCTAATGCCATGATTTCCGTTCTTTAATACTTATTCCACATCCGCAAAGATACCTCCCTAATTTTATGCCATTCTTATATCTTTTAAAACCGAATCCATTATGGGACTTATAGGAGGAGCAATCGGAGCCGGCGTGTCCGCGATAGCTGGCATTTTCGGCGGCCGTGCCGCATCAAAGGCAATGAAAAACATTGAGAAAGACCTCAATCAGCAGCAGACCGAAAACCAGAACTGGTACGACCGTCGCTACAACGAGGACGCCACACAACGCGCCGACGCGCAGGCGATGCTCTCTCGCACCGAGGAGAGCATCCGTCAGCGAAACCGAGCCGCAGCAGGCGCCGCAGCCGTCGGCGGCGCAACCGACGAGAGTGTCGCAGCAGCAAAAGCCGCCAACAACAAGGTGCTCACCGACGCCACCACCGACATCGTCGTCAACGCCGAGCGCCGCAAAGACGCAATCGAGTCGCAATACCAGGCAAAAGACGCCGCACTCCGTGCCGAACTCAACGACCTCCAGCGACAGAAAGCCGGACAGGTCTCACAGGCAATCCAAGGCGTCCAGCAGGCAGCCGCAGGCATGGGAGGAGCCTTCTGATATGGGAGTCTACGAATCAATAATGAAACTCCGCCAGCGGATCGCATCCCCCGCAGTCGCCCCCAAAGAAGCGACTGCGGGCGCCACCTCACAGACTCCGTCAGCCTCATCCGCGCCCCAGGCTCCCGAATCCCCGACCGCCCCGTCCGGTCAGTTTCGCGCCAAAGGCGTCCAAGTCCTGGGGATTCCATCGCCGGAAGATATTCCCGATGGAATCTCCGTGATCGAGAAAATGCAGCCAGGCTCTTACAGAAGCCCGGTCCCTGTCCAATCCAAGAGCCGTCCTAAGATGTCCTATACCGAACTCTTCGAAAAGCTCGGTGGTCTCGAAAAGCCGGAGACCGTCGAGCAGCGGCGCCAGCGCGAGAAAAAACAGAAACGCGAAAACGTAATGTCCGCAATCTCCGACGGGATCTCATCACTCGCCAACCTATTCTTCACCACACGCGGCGCGCCCGACTCCTTCAACCCCTCCAACTCAATGCTTGCACGCACAAAGGAACGTTGGGACAAGATCAACGCCGACCGTCAGGCAAACGACCGGGCCTACTACGAAGCCTACGTCCGTGCCCGCGCAATGGACGACGCCGATGAAAAAGACCAGCGCAACTGGCAGCACACCCTCGACCGCGAGAAGATTGCCGACGAGCGCTACGAGGCCAAGGCGGAACAAGATAAGGCTCTCGCAGCACTCAACGAAAAGTTGCGGCAACATCAAATCACAGAGGCGGAATACAAGGCAGAGCAGGAGAGGATTAAATCTCAATATGCCGAGCAAAATGAGAAGCTGGATCTCCAATACAAGCAAGCTGGCATTGACCAACGGAAAGCCGCAGCCGGAGCATCCAACGCACAGGCTAAGAAATACAACGCACAAGCCGCCGGCACCGACAAGCCAAAGGAATTCAGCGCATGGGATGCCCAGGGTCGCGAACATAAGTTCGTCAGTCAGGAGGCAGCACACGAATTTGCCCGACGGCAAGGTACATTCCATGTCGAGGAATACGACGTCCGCGAGACAACCGTCAAGCCCAACACGTCCCGGTCAGGAAAACCCATCACCGACTCCAAAGGCAAACCAATAACTTCCACCACAACAAAGACAACCACAAAACAAAACGGATACCCAGCCAAGCCCGCAAAAGGACAAGGCTACGGAGACAACCCATCTAAAGGAACAGGATATGGCAACTAACGACGACAAAAACCTTCGCCAAGTCTACGAGACCCTCCGCCGTGAAGGATACACGCCCCCCGAATACGAAAAGTTCCGTCAGGACATGACTGCCGACAAAAATCTGCGGGGGGTCTACGAGACACTACGCCGCGAAGGATACACCCCCCCGGATTACGACACATTCCGCACCGACATGCTCGGCAATCCTCAACCGGCCCCTGCCGCGCCGTCTGCCCCCACAGTCCTGACAGCTCCCGCCGCCCCGTCGGGTCAGTTTCGCGCCCAAGGCGTCCAAGTCCCGGAGATTCCATCTCCGGAAAATCCCTCCGTCGACTGGAGTTCCGTGCCCGAGCCCATGGGCGAGGGGATTGTCCCCGCCCCCCAGCCCCCGGCAGAACCCTGGCAGCCATCCCTTCGTCAGAAAGAAGCCATCCTCCGCTCCATCAACGACAGGGTGGGGCAGACAGTCAGCTCCCTCCATGCCTCCTCCGCCGCCACCCATCGCATCGCCCAAGCCAACACCCCCGAAGGCCGCCAGCGCTCCCGGCTCATGCGTCAGGCCGCCCGGCAGATGGGAATAGAGACCGACCCAATCGGAATAATCCGAGGTTCCTCCTCAGCCACAAGCGACCAGAGTCCCGCGCCCAAGCCCACGGGCGAGGGGACCGTCCCACCCGCATCCACACAGAACCCCACCTTCCATACCGTCACCACCGACGACGAAGGCAATCTTCGAGGCTCATGGCAGCTCCCCGACGGATCCATCACCGACTCATTCGCCGAAGCCGACCGAGCCGTCAGCTCCGCACGAGAGGCACGCCTCCGGCAAACCTTCCTCTCCCGAATGAAGCAGAACGGACTCGACCCCGCCACCCCAGAAGACATCGACGAGCAACGACGCCGCGACACCCTCGACGTCGCCGAAAAGACACTCCCTGCCCGCATCGAACGCAACGAGGAAAACATCGCCAAAGCCAACAGCCGACGCGCCCAACAGATTGACGGCGACCAAGGCTCCAATCGTTGGGACGACTCACAGGGATTCTGGGACAACATGGCGCGTATAATAGGCGGTGCCACGCGCCGATCCGTCGAGCGTCAGCACCCCGCGCCACGCCCCGAAGCATCCCTATCCCAATCCGACAGCGAGCTGCGCGCCCTAATAGCCGAAAACTACATCCTCGACAATGCGCGAAAACGACTCGAGGCAAGCCACCTCCGCAAATCCGAAGGATTCATGGACGGATTCTGGAACATAAACAATCTCAAGAACTTCGCAAAAGGCGCATCCCACGCCCTCTCCGACGGAGACATCTACACCGGTGGCGTCATGTCTATATCGACGGCTTCACATATGCTCGCAATCGAAGACAAGCTAAAAGCCGGACAAGACCTCTCCGATGCCGAGACATCACTCCTATATTCCACAATGCTCGGCAACGACATCCAGGACAACGCCCATGTCCCGCACGGCTACACCGCCGGACAGACAATCACCAGAGCGTTACCATACATTGTGCAGATGATGCTAAACCCCGCATCCGGTCTCAGCCGTGCCCTTGTAAAGAAGTTTGGCACAAACGCACTCAAACGCATCGCACTCACCGTCGCCGGAGACGTCGCCGAATCCGCCGTCCTCGCAAACACACTCCAGGCCCCCGCGACTGCCGCCGACGCAATAAGCCGATACCAGGGTGCCCCCGTCGAAAATCCCGACGGTTCAATATCTTTCGACGGAGACCACGACCTCACATCAGCAATCGCAAAGGCACAGGGAGCGGCAATAATCGAAAACTACACCGAGATGCTCGGCAACCACTTCGGTGTCATTGGCAACTTCGCCGGAAAAACCGCCGCAAAAGGCATGCGCAAGGTCGGACTCGGCAAAGTCGTCGATAACACGTCCAACCTTATAAACCGAATCAAGGCAAAAGACTGGGTAAAGATAATCTACAACACAGGTAATCGCGCCAATATAAACGGCACCGCCGGAGAGATCCTCGAAGAGGAAGCCGGCATCGTTCTCAACTCAATATTCACAGGCGACAACTCACTCTCCGACCTTACCGACTACGACACACAGGTCGACATCTTTCTCGGTGTCGGGCTCTTCGGCGGATTCATGGGTGGCGTGAAGGCCGCCGGATACCCCGTCGCACGCTCACGCGCGCGTCGTGACCTCCGCACATCCGACCGTGTCGGCTCATTCCGATTCGGCGAAGACTGGGACGGCATCCGTTCGCAGATAGATCAGGCAGAAGACTCCGACCTCGCCACCATCGTCCGCGACCTCACAATCGACCATGCACAGTCCCCCGAACAGGCAAAGGCAATCGCCACCTACGCCCACGACCTCATGCGAAGCCGGGGATTCAACCTCGCCGACGTTGCCCGCCGCTCCGAAAACCTCGACTCCCCGGAGCAGACTGCCATCTCCGACAGCTTCTCCCACGGTGAGGAAATCGCCGGATCCGGCAACTCCGACGCAATGGCACAGGCACACACCCTCATGCAGTCACGCCGCGAACGACTCTCCCAATCCACAAGCCCCGAATGGGTAGACCGCCTCGACTCCGAAGACCCCGTCGACGCCCTCCGCGCAATCCCCGAATCCGACCCCGAACTCCGCCAGCAGGCCGCCGACTACCTCAGCTCAAAGGCAGTCTACGACGGTATGATCTCCGCCGTACAGTCCGGAATAGACGAAGAGATTGCGGCATCCGACGAGCGAGTAAACGCATCCGTCAACCGCACCACCGGACTCATCCACCCCGTCTCCATCACCGGAGAAGAACACCGCCCCGCCCATATCATCGATGGAGAGATCCTCATCGACACCGACGGCAGTATAATCCCCGACCAATCATCCCCCGACATAATCATCCGCTACGACGACACCAGCGAGATAGCATTCTCATCCCCGGCACGCATCGCACAGGCCGACCCCACACTCGACCCCGCCGCCTTCCGTCAGCAGGAGCGCGACCGCATAGCCGACTCCCACGCCCGTCAGGCTGCCGACGCCATAGAAGGCGTCCTCCCATTCACACCGGGTTCATCAGTCATAATCACCCCCGAAGCTCCCGACTCCGCCCCCGCTCCCTCCGTCGCATTCCAGTCCGAAGACCGGAGCCCCGTGCCCGCTCCCTCCGTCTCCAATGACTGGAGTCCTGTGCCCGAGCCCATGGGCGAGGGGACTGCGCCCGCAAATAATAGCGAGTCAGCGGAAGCGAATCCGGCCGAAGCCATCATCATCGGCGATACGATAGGGGAGGACGGCACCCTCGTCCCCGGAGTTGTTGACGTCCAACTGCCCGACGGCTCCATCCATTCCATGTCGAAAACCGACCTCCAGGAGCAGGCCGACGCACGCCGCGACCAAGCCGTCACCCAATTCGAATCCGACCTCGCCGACCAGCGCGCCCAAGAGAAAGAGCAGCAACTCGCCCGTCAGTCCGCCGGACTCACCGACCCCCGTCGCGACACATCCCTCCTCCCCGACCACTTCGCCTCACCCTACGCCGGAATCACTACACATGCCGCACGTTTCACCCCGGCCGACAACGGAGTCGGTGCCGTCCTATACCGCGACGACAACGGCAACGACGCAATAGTCCTCGCCGCCCGTTCCGACGGATCCTATGCCGGCTACATGCGAGAATACCTCCCCGACGGAACACCCACCGACCGCTGGACCGCCAAATTCCAGAACGACACCGGCGACAAATCCCTCTTCCGCACCCTCATGACATCCGCGCAAGCCCTCCTCCCCGACGGCCATCAGCTCACCGAGCACTCATCCGTATCCCCCGACGGGCTCCGCAACCTCGCAAACCAGCTCCGTCACGGCTACTCTCTCCAGCGCGACGAATCCGGTGCCATCATCACAACATCCGTCCCAATCAACATGGCCTCACCCTCAAACCCACTCCAACTTCGCGACTACGATCCCGGAAGCTACGACCCCGCCACAGTCCACGAAGACGAGTTTGAGGCAGCCGCCGACATCCTCACCCCCTACATGCAGGCACTCGGACTCACCCGCGACAACATCCGCTTCGCCGGCGGTCGTATCCTCGTTGACCACCCCATCCTCCGCAAGACAGAATCCACCCGGCAAGCGCAGCCCACCGCCCCCCCGACTCCAATAGCAGCCCCGACTGCCCCGACCGCCACGTCGCCTCAGTCTCGCGCCGAAGCCTCCGTCGCCCCGTCGGGTCAGTCTCGCGCCGAAGGCGTCCAAGTCCCGGAGATTCCATCTCCGGAAAATCCCTCCAACGACTGGAGTTCCGTGCCCGAGCCTTCCGCCTCCAATGACTGGAGTTTCGTGCCCGAGCCCACGGGCGAGGGGATCGTCCCCACAGCCGAAACCACAGCCGGGCCCCAGCAGTCGGCCGAATCCCCATCCGCACTCTCCCGCATCCCGACCGACCACGACGGCAGCCCCATCTACGAGCAGGCAGACCCCGCCACAGCCTGGGATGCAATCCTCGAGCAGACCGACGGCGACACCCGGATAGCCACCGACGTGATTTCCCAGACAATCGCCGAAAAAGAAGCCGACCTCAGGCAGCTCACAAAACAGAAAACCCCCGGCGGTCTATCACTCCAGCAAAAGATCGAGGAAGGAAAGCGGAGAAAGGCAGCCATCGACGCATTGCAGCGCGACATCGACCATTGGAAAGCAATGGCACAGACCCCCGCACTGCGCAAAAGTCAGGCAGAGGCGGAAGCCCGTGCACGGGCTGAGGAAGAGGCACGCCTGCTTGCCGAGCAAAAAGCAGCCCAAGAAGCGGAGGCCAGGCGCATCGAAGCTGAGCGAAAGGCCGCCGAAAAGGAAGAGGAGGAAAATCGCAAGGCACTCGCAAAGATCGACCGCCGATACGCCGACATCTTCGACGATGTTAAGGAATACCCCGAAGCAGTAAGCCGCCTCTCGCAGCAGGAACCCGAAGACATCCTTGAAGTCGCATCCATCGTCCTCTCTCGCCACAAGGTCCTTTGGGGCGACACCCGTTCCTCAAAAGGCACCGCATCCGAAACCGGATTCCGCGAAGGGGAGAGAAAAAAACTCTTCTCAATCTTTCGCCGTGCTGAAAACGGAGGCGTCAGCCTGCAGCGCCTCGCCGAAGACGTCATGCAGGAATACTGCGAGCAATACGGCATACCATACGACAACAACGAAGCCCGCGACGCACTCATCGAGATGATCCGTCAGGCCTCGGTCCCATCCGATATCACGCAATACATCCGCCGTCGTCGCATGGAGCAATCCACAGAGATTGCCGACCAGCTCCGCCGCCGTGAGGAAGACATGCGCCAGGAATGGGCACAGGAATCATACCACATGTCCTTCGAAGATTACGAATCATCCCTCGAAGACGCACGCCGACAGGCGCAGGAGCATCTTGCCGACTTCGACCCCGAAGAATTTGCCGGCGCAATTGCCGACGAGATTGCCGAATACGACGAAATAGCAATGGATTCCGTTGAAAAAGACCATCAGGCCTTGCAGGAATCCCCCGATTATACTAATATTGCACCCTCACAACAGCTCTCTCAGTCAGAGCCAACTGCACAATCAGACACCCAAGACTATGATAGACTACGAGAAAATCTCACAGATGAACCCATCCCAGAAGGCACAGCTCCTCGCCGAGGCAGTCAGGTTCTGCCTCCGACATCATCTCTTCCGTCCCGGAGAAATATCCAGGATGAAGCACGACCGGCAATTCCTCCTCAAGATGGGCCCCGAATCCCTTCTCCGCAGGGATCTCTACCTCAAGGCACACCCCGACCAACTGTAAATAGAATATCCAAGCCACTTCAACAAGGAAAGACAGCTTGGATAAATTCAAACAACAGCCTGCATCCGATGGCGCAGGTCGGGGAGCCGGTTCCTCTCAACGATTCGCATGCCACTACATCATCTGGCAATCATGGCATCGGGCTCGGTATCGATTCGTCTGTTGATGTCGGCAAAGATAATCAGAAATCATCAGATGCCCAAATAAAAAGCAGGGAAGATTCCGATAAGCCCACGCCTCAGTTTCGCGCCCAAGGCGTCCCGGTCCCGGAGATTCCATCTCCGCAAGAAAAGACAATCTCGGAAGAGAAGCCACTTGACTTCGACCCCGACTACGTCCGCATGCGAATCGACCAGCTGATCGGACGTGGCGAGATCAGCCACATCGACCCCGACACACTCTCCCCCCTGCAGATAGCCCAGATCGCACCCGCCCTCTACGAAATGGACCACGCAAACGACCGCGTTGAAAACCTCCGTGGAGAATTCGACGATGCCGATGCCGCAGGCGAAGACCACTCGATCCTATCCGACATCGCCCACGACCTCGACGACGCAGAAAACCGCGCTGCCGACGCCGCCGACCGTCTCCACAAAGCCCTCGCCAACCTCCATCAAAACGATTCAACCGCCGGCTTGAACCCCGCGCCAGAGATCGTGTCAGAGGGAACCACCCCCCTTGATCATCAGCGAGAGTTGTCTCAAAGGCAACGATATGAGGAGGAATCTAAAAAATTAGATGCCGATTTATCACCGGAAGAAACCGATTACTATGGGAAACCGTTGGTGCTTGCCTCTGACGGTACATCTGTTTTTGGAAAGATTGATGCCAGAAGCGGACTCTCCGATGCTCCGATTCGGCTTAGCCTCGGAGTAAATTCAGTAGGCGAGGATGGAAAAAATCATGGTTATGGGTTACTCCATATTGAGGCTGGACATGGAGAGCAGATTCGCAATGCCGGATATAAATCCGTTGTGGATTTTGTTGAGAATGTCGCCAAAAATTATACCGAGATTCGGGAGGGCGCAAGAATAGGGGATAAACCGACATAT
This sequence comes from Lepagella muris, assembly GCF_004793975.1. Lineage (NCBI taxonomy): Bacteria > Pseudomonadati > Bacteroidota > Bacteroidia > Bacteroidales > Muribaculaceae > Lepagella > Lepagella muris. The sequence goes on along the minus strand of NZ_SRYB01000005.1, from coordinate 135,406 downwards.
CTATTGGAAGTCCCGGATAAGCATAACAACACTCTTTTCATTCAGTTGTCAAGAGATGGCAGCTTTTGGAACGTAAACAGCGCGGGTATATTCAATAAGAAATACTCGCGCCGTAAAGCAAAAGTCTGGTCCTTACCCGCAGTCGGAGAAGGTACTGGCATCGATACCCCCCAAGTTAATAGCGGCCTTTCTATGGATGCAACCGCGCCAGCAGGAAACTCTTCTCAGACTTCCACCGGCAAAGATAACACTCCATCGGCAAATTTACAAATATTCGACGAACAAAATCCTACTCAAGATGGCTCCCCAATCACTTCTCCGACAGCATCCATAGCTTCAACTCCATCCCTCTCCCCGCTCCGCCAGTCTCGCGCCGAAGGCTCCGTCGCCGCTCCGCCTCAGTCTCGCGCCCAAGGCGTCCAAGTCCCGGAGATTCCATCTCCGGAAGATGCCTCCTCCGGCTTGAATCCCGCGACCGAACCCAGCCCCGAGGGCATCCCCCTCCCCGAAACCAAACCATGGTCCCTCATGAACGGAGCCGAACGCATCGCTCATGCCGAAAAAGCACCACTATCCACCCAAGAAATCGACGCCTCCAACGTCGACGACGTCATAAAGGCTAACGCCATCCGTTTCTTAAACGGCGACCGTGACGCAATCGCTCAAATATCTTATCTAAACGCATACGAAAATGTTAGGAATACCAATCGAAATCATCCCGCTCCTCAAGACTCCACAAGCCAACAGCTGGATATTCCCAATCCTGGAGAGAGCCACCGACTGGGAGAAAGAGCAGCAGATGGAGGAAATCCTATCCAATTGGATACAACAGACAGCAGCACTCAGATTCCCCGGCAGTCAACTGACAGACCGGATAATCCGCGAGTCAATACTGTTGACCCTCGAGAGAAAGGCGATAGCCCGATTCCTGAAAGAAAACCCCCAGTGGATCCCATACCTCCCAAAGGTGACAGACCCTCACGAGGGAGCCAGACTCGGGGCAAGGGAAGCAATGGCAGACCAAAACGAGGAAAAACAGGCGGCAATCCTTCTCTCCGAGATGGAGCAGGCCACACTCCGGCCCGACCCATTGACAATGGCACAGCTCATGACGATCTGACCCGTGCGCTCGACGAATTTAAAAGCCTGCTACGAGACTTCGGCAATGCCGCCCGCGACTCCCTATCCATAAACATCGCCCTCCTGAATCCTCGCCAGATAGAGATGCTCCCCAGGCTAATCGTCGCCGGGGCAAAGGTCGGATATGCACTTATACGTAAGGGACTCACCTCATTCTCAAAATGGAGCGCGGAGATGCGCCGCAACATTCAGGAGCCCATGGCTGCCGTCGGGATTACAGGCAGCGAGCTCGACGAATGGATAGACGAGATGTGGAATTGCTCTTTCACCGTCGATGGCGCCACTCACTCTGTCCGTGAATGGGCCTCAATATTGGGCCATGAATCCCTACGCCAAAAGGTGGCAATGACCATCGGGGAGAAAAGAAAGGCACAGGCACAGGCTGAGGACATCCCTGTCGAGATCGGCAGTATCGACAACATACGTCAGACCCTCCCGTTCCTCCTCCCTCAGCAGCAGGAAGACGTCGCAAGAGCCGAGACGCAGTTCTTCGACAAGAGTCACGACGACCACGACCATGCCCACGGAAAGGGATACATGTTCACCAACGGCACCGGCACTGGAAAGACATATACAGGACTCGGAATCGTCAAGCGGTTCATGAAGCAGGGCAAGACACGCATCCTTATACTCACACCAAGCCAGACCAAGGTCTCCGACTGGATTAAGGATGCTGCCAACTTGCAGATACCCCTCCGATCCCTCGACGACTGGGCAAAAGCCAGGGCCACAAATGCCACGCAGGAAGCCGGAGAAGGTCCCGTCATAACCACCTTCGCTAACTTCCGGCAGAATCAGGCTCTCCTGAATGCAGAGTTTGACCTTGTTGTCTACGATGAGTCCCACCGAATCCTTGAAAATAAGAAAGGTGCCGACACGTCCGGACTCTTCCGGCACTACAAGATCTCGAATAAGGACCAGAACCACGCCTTCTCCCGTCTTCGGGATATTGACCCGACCTGGCAGCAACTCGCAAGGAAGAACGAGGAGTTCAAACGGGAATACGACAAACTGATGGTCACAGCTGCCGAGAAGTCAGGCATCAACCGAACGTATGATCTTGTCAGAAACGGTCTGATTCCTCCCCAAATCCATGAGGACTGGGATGCCCGACATATTGCCGATTACCCGAAACTCGCCGCGATTAGGGATGAAGTGTTCCGACTTTCCCGCAAATTTGACAACGAAGTCAAGCCTCTCCTGCAGCAGAAGGCAAAGGAAGCAGTGGCAAAGACAAAGGTCGTTTTCCTTTCGGCTACTCCATTCAACACCCGCGAGAACCTTTCATACGCCGAAGGCTACATATTCTCATATCCAAAGGAAGATAATTCCTCCGCTCTCAATCCGAGAAGCAGATTCTATCTCGATCATTTCGGCGCTGCATATAAATGGAGATACAACCGTCTCGAATCCTCATCATCCAACCCGCAGGCTATCGCACAGCAGGAAATCGAATTCTCCGACTATTTGCAGAACACTCTTCAGACCATGTCCGGAAGAATCATCGACAGCGAATTCGATTATTCGCGCGACTTCCCGACCGTCACCGGAAAATATGCTCCACTCTTTAACCAGGCAGTCGAGGAATTCCGCGCCTCCGGGTCCATGAGCGAGGCTACTTGGAGAGTCCTTGGCGACTACGTATATTCCAGCGCACTTTTCGAGAGTATGAAGGTCAACCGGATTGCTCCCCGAATCCGCGAGCATCTGGAACGCGGTAGAAAGATTGTCGTCTTCCATCGCCGTGTCGAGACCAGCGAGCCGCTACGCCCTCCATTCCGCCGCATCTTCGACGCTGCGGTAAACTTGGCAATGGGCGAATACGATCTCAATAAACGCGAGAAACGGCTTGCTGAGATTGCCGGAATGAGAACGAAATACGCCCCGCTCCTCGAATGGGAGAAGACAATCGACCTCCGTATGCCACGCCAGCAGCTTGCCGATATATTCGGCATCGACAACATACTTTTCTTCTCCGGAAAGGAAAGTGCCAAGCAGAAGAACGAGGCGGTCCGTCTGTTCAACGACGACAAATCTGGGAAGAACATCATCGTCATTCAGGAGGCATCCGGAAAAGAAGGAATCTCACTACATGACACCACAGGAAATCATCCGCGCGTAATGATCTCCCTCGCTCTTCCGCAGAGTCCTATCACCGCGTTGCAGACCGAAGGACGCATATATCGTATCGGAAACCGCAGCAACGCCATTTTTGAATACCCCCTTCTCGGACTCGACTCCGAAATGTTGCTCTTCGGTCAGAAATTCAATGCACAGGTAGGCACGACCGAGAACCTTGCCCTCGGATCCAAGGCACGCAACCTCCGCGATAGCTTCGCCCGTGGGGTAGATGAGCACAGCGGTGACGTGTCCCTCGATGATCAGGGCATCGGGGGAAAGGAGTATGACGCTGGCGAGACAGTCGAGATTGACCCATTTGACCGTGCCGTCCTCGACTTCTACGGCAACCGGAAGCTGAATGGCGGTCGCGACAACCGCGAGGGAGCCGACTATTATCCCACTCCCGAACCACTCGGATTCAAGATGGCTCAGTGGGGCGAGATTTCCGAGGGCGAATCCGTCCTCGAACCCTCAGCCGGTCACGGAGCCATTGCCCGATACGTCCCCCGGCACAACCCTCTCACGGCAATAGAGCCATCAATGAGCCTCTTCGGTCGTCTTCAGGTTAAGTGCGGCGGTGTCGGAAGAAAGTTCGAGAATAAGACTTTCGAGAACTACAACGTCATCAACAAGCACGACGTTATTCTCATGAACCCTCCGTTCGGCACTGCCGGACGTCTCGCCGTCGATCACCTCGCAAAGGCATTCTCGCATCTTGAGGAAGGCGGACGTGTTGTCGCTCTCATACCACGCGGATCCGCCGATGCAAAATTCGATAAATGGTTCTTTTCTGAAAAAGCCGCCGTGATCTCCGGTGAGGTGCAGCTCCCACGTGTAACGTTCCAGCAGGCCGGCACCGCCGTCTCATGTCGTGTTCTCGTCATTGATAAGATTTCAAATCCAAAGCTCGCATCCGCAGCTGCCGCCCGTGCCCGCAGATACAACCTCAACCGCGAATACGCCAAGATCGAGGACTTCTTTGCCGACCTCCGGGATGTCTCCATGCCAGCGCGAACCATCGACCACAACGCACGCCTCAGAAAGAAAGCCGCCCCTGTCGCCCGCGAACTCCGCTCCATGAAAAAAGTCACTGAAGTCGAGCTTGACAATGACGGCATACGCGTGATCGGAAGATACCTCAATTCCGCAAGCATCAATTGGGCGCTACGCACCCCGGAAAACCTCCCGGGCTATCTTCAGGACTGCTTCAACCGATTCTCCGGATACGCTGCCGAAGAATGGCGCGGTCCCGAAGCCCAGGCAGTATATGCCGAAATGGCTGCCCTCGCAGCACGTCTTGCCGGTAAAACCGTCGAGGAGATGACCCGCACCCCCTCGTCAGACATACGCACCCGTCTCGGCGACGATCCCCTCACATTCCAACAGAGGCAGCGCATAGCTGTCGGGAATCGCGGCACTGTAATGCCCGGCCTGAATGAGGCTGTCGTCAAGGTGGTCGAGGTTCCCAAACATGGATACAACGGAGATAAACCGCTTTCCCAGGCCGTGGAAGCGGCTGTTGGACGTTATGCTGGCAAAACCTTGCACTATGATAATCATGACCAAAAGTTTGACTACACAATCTCAAAACGCTCATTGACATACGCCGCAAATCATTCTGGCAAAAGCGAGAATCCAGGCGTTCATACAGCAGTGATGGATAAACTGGACGCCGTGATTGCTGAAAGCATCGAGATTATGGAGCATCCGGATGTCCGCAAGAAAAATGGATCAAGAAGCGAGGATAACGGATATAATACCGATGCCCTTATGCATCGTTTCGCCGGTGCGGTGAGTCTGGATGGCACAATACATCGTGTCATTACGACTCTAAAAGAGGATGTATCACAAGAAAGGAACGGACTTCATACATACGAGGTTACAAAAATCGAAGTGCTCGACGACAACGCGCCAAGCACTCCGAATGGTATCGCAGGCGTATACATGAACTCCACCGTGCGAGTTGCAAATTTACTAAAAGGCGCTGAGATTCACAACAAATCCGGCGAAAAAATTTTGCAGGAGAGTCAGCTGAACTCATCCTACCCTTCAAGATTGCACTCCCGTCCCGGAGATGTGTCAAAAATAGACGTGCTCAACGAAGAATCGCCAAGCACGTCTAATGAATTGGAATCGCCCACATCCTCAAAGGAGGGTACTTTTCCCGCTGCAAAATTAATAAATGGAGTCGAAAAATCCTACGATAAGGGCAAAAAAAATTTGCAGGAGAGTCAAGATGACCAATCCCCAAAATCCCGCGACGACCGCCGCTCCCACATGCGAAACCATGCAACCGGCGTTGCCGACCGTCTCGGAATCCAAATCGGGATTATCGAATCCCCGCAAAGCCTACCCCCTAAACTTGCCCGGGCAAAAGGCTGGTTCGACATCTCCAATGGAAAAATCACAATCATTCTCGGCAACCATGCCGACACCGCCGACATCACACGCACTATCCTCCACGAGGCTGTCGCCCACAAAGGCCTGCGAGACCTCTTCAACGACCGGTTCGACCAATTCCTCGACCACGTCTATCTCAACGCTTCCCGAATCGTCAAGGAGAAAATCGACTCCCTCGCTGCCCGCAACGGATGGGACCGTCGCGAGGCCACCGAGGAATACCTCGCTTCCCTCGCCGAAGAAACCGACTTCCGAAACACTCCCGCAGCTTGGTGGCGAAAGATCAAGACCCTATTCTCCCGTTTCCTGCGTGCTTGCGGTTTAGACTCAATTGCCCCGATATCCGACAACGAGCTACGCTACATCCTCTGGATCTCCTACAAGAATCTCCAAGACCCCGGTGCCTACCGATCCTACCTCGGTCAGGCTGAGCGCATCGCAATGGAAAGCCGACTTGGAGTCGGGCAATTCTCCCCCCATAAAGAAGCGAATCCCCATTCCCACCTCCGCTTCCGCGACCCCGGCTTCTCTCCTCGCGACCATGCACTCGCAGCCGACGTCTACGACAGCATGATGCGAAAAGGATCATTCCAATTCCAGGAAGCAATGCAAGACTCGATGCTGTCTCTCAAGAAACTAATGCAGGCAATAAAGGGAGGAAAAACCTACATTGAGGACATTCCCGGATTCGAGAACCCATACCTCGCCGAAAACCGTATGTCCTCCCAGAACAACGCCGAGCAGCATGAATATTTCCGTCAATACATGACCCCGCTACTCCAGGAGGTCGGAAAGCTCTGTGGCAGCGATGCCGTGCAGCGCCGTGCGCTCTCCGACTACATGATGGCGAAACACGGTCTCGAGCGCAACGAGGTCCTTGCCCGTCGCGATGCCGAGCAGGCTATGATCGGATCCAACGAAGAAAACGACCTCAGGGAGGCCACAAAGGCACTCGCCGCCGACCCCGCCGACGCAGCCCTTCAGAAGGATCTCGCCGATGCGCAGCAGCTCTTCGACGAGGCTCTCGACAAGAAATATCAGGCAAACCGCAAGCGCGACTACTCCGGTCTCACAGCCCTCACCGGCATCCCTGCCAACGTCCATGCCGAAGCAAAGGCACAGGAAATGGTCGACCGCTACGAAGCCGCCCACGACACATCCCCCCTCTGGGACGCCACACAGGCTGCCACCGGCGCAACCCTCCGCAAGCTATACATCTCCGGAATCCTGAGCGAGGAGACATTCAACTCCACCCTCGCCATGTTCCGCTACTACATCCCCCTCCGAGGATGGGACGCAAAGACAAGCGACGAGGTCTACGACTATGTGACCGATGCCGATGGTCCCCTCCATGGCAACGTGTTCCGCCACGCCGAGGGACGCCGCTCAAAGGCTGACGACCCAATCGCATACATAGCTCAGATGGCAGACGATGCCATACGTCAGGGAAACCGCAACATCATGAAGCAGCGGTTTCTAAACTTCGTCCTCAACAACCCGTCCGACCTCGTAGCTCACAACGATCTCTGGCTCCAAAAGGATGCCGTCAGTGGTGAGTGGCAGCCCGTATTTGCCGACATCGATGAAGACATGACACCACAACAGGTGTCCGAGGCCGTCAGCAAATTCAATGAGAAGATGAGGGCATTGCAGAAGGCTAACCCCGACAGTTATAGGCACGGCAAGGAAGCACGCGCAATCCCATACAAGGTAAGGAAAGAAAACCTCCGGCAACACCAAGTGCTCGTCCGTCGCGACGGTGTGACAAAAGTCCTCACCATCAACGGCAGCCCACGCGCCGCACAAGCTCTAAACGGACTCACCAACCCCGATGTCTCCAACGAGGGAATCGCCCGCCTATCCGAAATCGGTGTCAGGCTCAACCGCGAGCTGTCAGCATTATACACAACCCGAAATCCAGACTTCGTCGTCAGCAACTACATCCGCGACTTCCTATACTCAAACGCTATGTCTTGGGTCAAGGAACCCCCCAGCTACGCTCTCCGGTTCCTCAAGAATATCCTCGACTTTAATCCCGCCAACATGTGGTATCTGTTTGACAGATGGGAAAACGGCACCCTCGACCGGTCCGACAAGTTCCAGGCGATGTTCTACGACTTCATGATCAACGGAGGCGAGACCGGATTCACATCCATAAAGGATATTGAACGCCACAAGAAGACAATCATCGAGGAGCTAAGGAGACAGGGATCCATACCTCGCCAGGCTTGGGCAGCCATCGGACAGCAGATCGACATCCTCAACCGCTCCGTGGAGAACTCCGCACGATTCGCGGCATTCCTCACATCCCGACAGATGGGGCGGAGCATCGACCGCTCAATCTGGGATGCAAAGGAAGTATCCGTCAACTTCAACAAGAAAGGCTCCGGCGGAAAATTCTACGGAAAGCGGAATCAGACCGCCATGGGAAATGCCGGCGCTCTGATGAGCGGTGCCGGAAGAAGCCTCTTCGTATTCTGGAACGCCGGGGTTCAGGGAATGACAAACTTCGGGCGATACTCCGCACGCCATCCCGCAAAGGCTGCCGTCGCCGCAAGCGCGATGTTCATACTGGGCGCTGTCATCCCCCTTCTGGCGCAGTGTATGACTGGCGGTGACGACGACGACGAGAATGCATATTACAACCTCCCCGAATACGTCCGCCGAAGCAACATCTGCATAAATGACGGCGACAAATGGGTGGCGATACCTCTCCCGATTGAATTCAGGGCAATATACGGACTCGGCGAACTTGCCACCGGTGCCATCTCCGGAAAGGAGAGATACTCCGACTCTGAACTCGCTTGGCAGATCGCAGCCCAGGTCTCCCAGATCCTCCCCATTGATGTGCTTGAGGGTGGGGGAGGAATCTCCCCATTTGTCCCTTCTGCCGTCAAGCCAATAGCTGAGGCATATTTCATCGACGCCGACAATGGCGGCAGAAGCTGGTCCGGACTACCAATCGCCCGACAGAACTACTTCAACCGAAACGATCCCGAATACCGGAGAGTCTTCAAAAGCGCCGACAGAAATCTAATGCAGGCTTCCAGATGGATCAGCGAGGCATCCGGTGGAGATGAATTCCGACGAGGTGCAATAGAGATCAACCCACAGAAAGTAGAATATCTACTGAAAGGATATCTGGGTGGGGCATTCTCCTTCCCCGAAAAACTATGGAAGTCCGTCGAGTCCGACCTCGGAGACCGTCCCTTCGAATGGTCCAACACACCTCTCGCAAACCGTGTCGTCAAGGCCGGCGACGAGCGCACCGCCTTCCGCAAGCTCCGCAACGAATACTTCAACTACCTCAACGAGACCCGCGAGACCGAACGCCTGCTCCGTAAATACGAGAACGCAGCCGACGACGGAATAATGGGATACGCCGAACGCGCCGACTTCCTCTACAACTCCGACCAATACCTCCGCTACGAGATATTCGGAGAGTTCGCCCCCGACATCGATGCCCTCTCCGACGCAATGAAGGAAGAGACCGACAAGGAAGCCCTGAAAGACCTCGAAGCCGAATACTACTCCGTCATGCGCCAATGCGTAAACGCAATGCGCGACCCGCAACGCTTCCTGAACACTCCCATGTAGCCTGCCCCCATATATAATAAGGAGAGTCGCCACCACTGACGGCTCTCCTTATTATATATGTATAGGAATAGGGATTATATATATAGGAATAGGGAAAATATATAGTGATAGGGGATACACGTGTCAGCGCAGACGGTTCACAAACCGCGGCGTCATCTCAAACGACGCCCCCGTCAGCGACTCATCCCTCCGCAACTGACCCAGCACAACCAGCCGGAAACACTTCCACGGTGTCCCCCGGAAATTCCCCACATGCGCCGTACCCGACGACGCCACCAGATGCCAATCCCTGAAATCACGCGTCCCATACAACGCAACCTTGACCGTCGTCTCACGCATAACCCCGCGCACCATAACACGCGAAACCGTCTTCAGCATATCCGGATCCCCGAAACCTATAGGCCGCGTGATAAGCATCCCCCACGACTCATCCCCATCATCATCCGACAGGTCAGATATTACGTAAGATTCCCCATCATGATCCCTAACCAGCACCAACGAGTCGGGATATGAGTTGAGCGAGGAAAAAATTCGCGACCACGACATCCCCCACTGTTTGGATCCCATGCAATAGACGTAACAATATGCCATATCCGGATTATACACCACAATCCGTTGTCGCCGATAATCGTAGGCAATACGGCTACCGGAAAGATAATCCCTAAACGGCACCATCATCGAGTCCTGCACGTTATGTCCCACCATAGAGAGCAACGTGCCGCCACCGCGCAGACGCGATATATCAAACGGCATATCGGTATGTATCTGCACCGATAGCTCCTCGACACTCGACCCCGACAGCAGCATCAGACCCCGACCCGACGCAAACACAACCGACCTGTCTATCTGCGCCACCGAATCACACGACAGCAGCACATCCCGGCACACCGGCTGCACCGCCGAGAACGTACCCGTCCCCGAAACCGTCAACGCCCAAACCCCGTCAGTCGAGAAGGCATACAGCGGAAACGAACCGAACTGACCCTGACTCAACGCCATCACAGCCGCAGAAGTCGCCATCACGCTCCCGCTACCCACAGTCACCCTCCCCTCCAATGGGAGAAAATAAGGATTGCTTACCTCCGACACAAAGATCCTGTTAGGCTCATCCGCCAGAGCATCCGTATCATCCCTCTCCGGTGCCTTCACACCAGCCTGCTTTCCGGTCCGTTCCCTACCCAGACCGTCAAACCAATACGCCCCGTTCAGAAAATCATGACGCTTCAGCGGCAAAGCCCAGCCCCCGCTCCCGTCAGTCGCCACAACGCGCATCTCCACGGCATTCGCATCCGGATAATATAGCAGACGTGGCAATCTGCCGCACATCAGCCTGTCCCTACGCCTCACCACCCAATACGGACGCGCATTGCGCACCACCTTGACCCACACGTCAACCTCCGCATCCGCATTATCAGCCGATACACTATATTGCGACATGCTCCGCAGCGCGAACCCCCCGAACAGCCGTGAACCCACCCCCGAAAGCACCAGACGCGAGTTATACGCAAACGGATGCCGGAACACAACCCTGTCGTGCGACCGCCAGTCATCCCCAAGCGCCGGACGCACCGCGATGTTACGCAGCGACGCATCCTCTATCGGCAACGGCACAAAGCCCGGCATCCCCGCCGTCGCGTCCGCCGAATCAAGGTCAAGGCTCACCGACGCGATCAGATGAAACGCCGCAGCCGACGTGACTGCATCCTCTATATGCTGGCGCGTGAACGGCTCTATCTCGAGATACGACCCGTCGAACGTAAGCCCCGACTCAACATTGCCATCCGCAAACTCATAATACACGTCACTCTCCACCGGAGTCACCGGATGCCGGTGCGATCCCCCCATATCAGCCACCCCTGATCCCATCGGAGACTCAGCCCCCGAATGAGAGAACATCTCCCGATCCTGACGGTGAGACACAGACACCGAACCCGACTGGTCGTATGTATATATCGGCGGGCTGACAAAGAAATCGACCGACTTCACCACATCCCGCCACAGACACATATCCGACAATCCCTCCATCCTGTACATCAGCCGGCACTTCCTTGCAAGCATCTCCACCTCCATCTTGATTATCCCATTGTCCGTAGATGTCTTGTATCTTACCGGAGGAGCCGCGGAATTAGGTATCATCAATATCGGGGCAGACTGATGGATATACGACCCGTCAAACAGCCGTATCGCCCACCTCACCATAAACGGCATCATAAACAGACCGTCATTGGCGGCATCCGCCACCGTCTTGTCCGCAAAACCTATCACGGCATTGCTAACCGAGTCTATAAACGCATCAGAGCTTGACCGGGGCGGCACAAGCCTCCGTCCTCCCGACAATCCTCCCAGCAGAGCCGCCGTCAGGTCCGTCGACACCCCCTCCGGTATCGGCACCGACAGCACGCCCTTGCTCACCTCCCCCGTCAGCGTCTTATGCGCCAGCGCAAGACTTATCTCCACCTCCGGTATCCCCCTGCCAAGCGAGACATAACTCTCCCTCTCCGTGTCCCAGCGGGCATAGCTCGACGACTCACCATCCGAGAAAAACAGAGTCTTGTCCAGTATCGCCACCTTAGGCTCCGAATCCGACGACGTGACCGACGCATACCCCGCGTCAACATCATCCATCGGCGCATACATCACCATCCGCTTACCCGCATCATACACCAGCACATTGGTCCGTCCTCCCGAAACCTTGTGCAAACCGATTACCTTATGCGGCACTCTCGCCAGCACCGTCCGGTGAGGCAGGATAGGGGAGAGGGCCCCCGAACGCTCCGGCAGCAGATTATACGCAGCCTCAAGCATGCCGTCCTGCGCATCATGATCCGTGGGCACCACATTGATCCCCGCAAAATGTATCTCCTTCTTCATATATATGATCTGTGATTATTATTGCAATATTGGAATGAGGGCAACGAGCACCCTCCCGTCAATCATCTGCGACTCTCCGGCTGCAAACCTCGCCCTTACCGGCTGAAACGTCCGCAACAGTATCTCCCGCGCCATCTCCGCACAATGCGTCCGATAGTTGCGCGATCCTCTCTTTGTCGGATAGCACGCCATGCGATGATTACCCACTACACTCTCTGCCGGGATACGCACCCCGGCAAACAGACTCCCGTCACTTGCCGCCAACACGTCAAGCACGTCACCCGGCTGTATGTCGAGAGCCGTGACAACGTGCGACGATATATCAATCCTGCCGTCCACGCTAAACGTCACGTCAGCCCTCCGCGTCGATGGGATAATACTCTTTAATATCATACCTCCCATTATTACGATTCATGACGTGAGCAAAACTTCACACAGGCCTTCTGTTCCGGCATAACTGAATAATTCCTTGTTATGCCCCGCGATACCGAAGTCCTCGCCCCACAGAACGATTTATCCGCAATCTCCGGAATTTGAAACACATGCCTGCAGTTGCCGCAGATCCTCGCAGCCTTGCGCTCAGCCTCCAGCCGGAGCAGCTCGCGCCTCTGGATCTCCGCGCCGAGCTCCTCGTCGGAATACTCCTCCAGCGACCGCGGCTTCTCCTCCCCACCAAACAGCACCCTGTCGGCGAGCTTGTCGATTATAGCCACGAGTCTCAGCTTCTCCGGCGTCACGCTCCCCTCCGTCATGCCTATGACGTCAAGGGCCGACAACTTACGTTGCAGCGACTCCCTGTAGGATTTGAGCGAAAAATTAGCGGTATAGTCATGCCACTCCCTGAGCGTCATGATCGATTCAAGCGGATCAGTCTTCATTTCTTTAGGATAGGATTAGGTTATAATGGATTAGGCTATAAAGATAGTCATTATTTGCCGACCTGCAAAACAAATGGCAACAAAAAAAAGACAACAAAAACAGGCGGCCGCCCACACCCATGAACGACCACCCGAAAACAGCTCCAATCTACTAATCTCTACTTGTAGACCCCCTTCCCACGCCCTTGATCCCGACTGTATAATATTGTTAACTAATATTAAATATAATTAAAAATTCAACGCCTCATCCCCGATCTATTACAAGCCGGAAAACGCACGGAAATGCACAAGAAACACACTATAAAAACCGTGAAATACAGCTATAAATGCAACATTTATCCGAATAAATGTAACATTAATTCCCATAAATGTTGCATTTATCCGATTAATACCGTATTTATCCGATTAATGCTGCATTTATCGCAATAAATGCACAAAAGTTTGCAATAATTCAAAAACATGCAAAAACACCCCCGAAAACAGGGTAAAAAAGGGGTAAAAACGCCTGTTTTAAGCCATTTTTTACCACTTATAAATGTAGGATTAATCATAATAAATGCAACATTTATCCGAATAAATGTAACATTAATTCCCATAAATGCTGCATTAATGGCAATAAATACGTGATATTGCTGCATTTATACCGATTAATGCTGCATTTATACCACAAATAAAAGAAAAGATATATATATATTCTCTCACTTCGCGCATACGCGCATACGCGCGAGAAAGAAAAATTTTTGTTAACATATTTTAAGAAATGGAGAGGAAGGAAAAACAGCCTCCTCCCTCCCGTCCCGATCAGAATATTTGCGGGATATTGTCAACCGCCTCCTGCTTCTTCGCGTCCACGATCTTCGCATAGATCTGGGTCGTTTGGAGCGAACGGTGCCCGAGAAGCTTGCTTACGGTATAGATGTCTGTCCCCAACGTCAGCATCATCACCGCGAATGTATGTCGTCCGGAATGGAAAGTGATATTCTTGTCTATCCCGGCCATGGCAGCCCATCCCCGCAGAATATCGATTGTCCGCTGTGGATGATAGATCGAATCAAACACAAGATCGTCCGGACCCGCATCCCCTCGCTCACCGAGCAATTCCGCCGCCTGTGCCGTTATGTCGAGATACTCCTGGCTCCTCGTCTTTTTCTGGCGGTATATAAGCCGCGTTCTCCCCGCAAGGGTAGATACCTCACCCCACGTCAGTTTCACGATGTCAGAGCGCCGCAGACCCGTCAGACACGAAAACAGGAACGCCCTTCCCACCTCCGGATAAAGACACTCCGTCGAAGCGAGCCTTTTCAGCTCCTCGATGGTCAGGTATTCGCGCACACTGTCCTCCCCGGCAAAGCACGGCACGTTATGTGTCGGCAGCTTGTCGATGATCCCTTCCGAGAGAGCCTTGTTAAGGAAACTCTTGAATATGCCGAAATACACCCTTTTTGAATTTGGTGACAACCTCCCGAACTTGGAATCCTCATTATCGTCACACTCGTCAAGATATTTGTAAAATCCCTTCACCCACTCGGCAGTGATGTCCGCAAACGTCAGATTTATCCGACCGTCATAATCCTTAAGCCGGTTCATACACGAGTGATGGATAGACCTGTTCGCGCTGGATCCCTTCTGGTGTGTCCTTACCAGATTCTCAATGAAGTCATAGAACCTCACATCCTTCCTTGCCTTCCTGATGCCATACGTGCCATTCTGTATTTCGAGGATTCTCTGGGCCTTGACCGAGTTGGCGAGAGCCAGCGTTTCCTTATTCCGGTCCCTGTCCGCCTTAGTCTTGGCAGGGATCAGATACAGCCGCAAAAACTCATAGCTTCTCTGACCGTTTACATATATCGCAAGATACAACGACTTGTTACCGTTGGCGAGACTCTTTTCCCGGAGTCGCACCGGTTCTTTTACTGATGCCATAACTGATTGATTAAAAAAAGATGAGTATCAAAAGTACCACGAGTACCAAAACTGAAATCCACGGGTACCAAAAAAGTAACCTACGGGTACCAAAAATACGACACATGCATAACATATCAGCGACACAATATAAATATAAAACATAGATAAAAACACCTGGAATAATAACCACTTATCACCAAATTATATGTCATGGATATGTCGTAAAAATGTTATCCGAGGAATTTAAGGACTAATAGCTAATTTTACATGCTGCAAAATTATATAAAAAAAGGGATATTTTGAGATTTTGCCGATAAAAAAATAATGATAAAAAATAAATAAAAATTTGCGAGATTTGTGAAAAAGATGTAGTTTTGCAGCTTGTAAAAAATAACATCGCGGAAAATTTCATGTCCTGATGTGGTAAAATACTATTCTGATAAGGATTTGGGATCGGGTAAAAACAGTATGTTTGAACAAAAGACAATATTAATTATCCCTCAACGCGGCGCGGAATATTGCCAAAGTGGTGTTTGCGCGTCGGTTGGGGTAACTACCCTCCATAAAACGATATCAAGAATAATCCGATACCCGCAAACGGAAGAAAAACAGATAAAAATCGGCGTTAGAGATGATCGGCAGACGGAAGTACAGCCCACCTCTGATGCCGATTCTCTTTTTTTTCATGGTGCATGCAATGTTAAGGACGGAAAGAATACCTAATCAAAATAATATATCAATGGATACAAAGTACATTTTTGTGACCGGTGGCGTAGTGTCATCATTGGGTAAGGGGATCATATCCTCATCGTTGGCAAGGCTTCTTTTGTCAAGAGGATATAGAGTGACTATTCAGAAATTTGATCCCTACATCAACATAGATCCGGGCACTTTGAATCCCTACGAGCATGGAGAGTGCTACGTGACGGTAGACGGACATGAAGCAGATCTTGATCTCGGGCATTATGAGAGGTTTACTAACATTGAGACTACACGGGCAAACAATGTCACCACGGGTAGAATCTATCAATCGGTCATAGATAAGGAGCGGCGAGGGGATTATCTTGGGAAAACGGTTCAGATCGTACCTCATATAACTGATGAGATAAAGCGATGTGTGAAAAGGCTGGGTGATAAAGGTAATTTTGATTTTGTCATCACGGAGATAGGAGGTACTGTCGGAGATATAGAATCCACTCCCTATCTTGAGGCTGTAAGGCAGTTGCGTTGGGAACTTGGCAAGAATGCAGTGTGCATACATCTCACTTACGTGCCTTATCTTAAGGCTGCCAAGGAATTGAAGACGAAGCCTACACAGCATTCAGTCAAGATGCTTCAGCAGGCAGGTATCCAGCCTGATATCCTTGTGTTGCGCACGGAGAAGGAATTGCCTCAGTCGATGTGTAGGAAAGTGGCTCAGTTCTGTAATGTATCGACTGATGCGGTTATCCAGAGTCTTGACGCATCTTCCATATATGAAGTGCCGATCATGATGCATAAGGAGGGACTTGACAGAATAGTGCTTGAAAAGACCGGACTTAATGGAGATGGAGATCCGGATCTCAGTGCCTGGAATAACTTCCTGCATAAATTGGAACATGCCACAAAGAGGATAAGGATAGGTCTTGTGGGGAAATATGTGGAGTTGCAGGATGCTTATAAATCGATAAGCGAGTCGCTGAACCATGCCGCTGCATATTGCGACCGTAAACTTGAGTTGGTCTATATCCATTCAGAGAAGTTGACGGAATCAGACGTAGATGAGAAACTGAGGGATATGGATGGCGTCATAATTGCACCGGGGTTCGGTCAGCGTGGTATCGAGGGGAAGTTTGTGGCGATAAAATGGTGTAGGGAGCATGATGTGCCTACGTTCGGCATCTGCCTCGGCATGCAGTGTATGGTGATAGAATTTGCAAGGAATGTGCTCGGGATGAAGAATGCCAATTCAACGGAAATGGATTCAACTACACCTTATAATGTGATAGACTTGATGGAGGAGCAGAAAAGTATCTCCAATCTCGGCGGCACGATGCGCCTTGGAGGATATGACTGTGTTATTCGGGAGGGTTCGAAGGCAGCGCAGGCATACGGCACCACTCATATAAGGGAGCGTCATCGCCACCGCTTTGAATTTAACGACGATTATCGAGACCGGTTCGAGGCTTCCGGTTTGCAATGTGTCGGAGAGAATCCTGACACACACTTGGTGGAGATAGTTGAACTGAAAGGCAACCGATGGTTTGTAGGCACGCAGTATCATCCGGAATACCAAAGTACGGTGCTCAATCCAAATCCATTGTTTGAGTCGTTTATGGAAGCAGCGATAGCATATAGCACAGAGAAGGGAAGATAAATTATATATGGAACTGATAAAACATGAATGTGGCGTGGCGATGATACGCCTGCTTAAGCCACTCAATTACTATAAGGAAAAATACGGCACCCCTTTCTATGGTTTGAATAAACTCTATCTTATAATGGAGAAGGAGCATAACCGCGGACAGGAGGCAGCAGGCATAGGATGCGTTAAACTTGATGTGTTGCCTGGAAATGAATATATATTCCGCCAGCGGGCACAAGGGGCGGATGCAATTACAAAAGTGTTTGATGCCGTTTATAAAGAGATAGCTCAGGAGAGTCAACGTACAGGGCGGTCACTTGAAGATCCGGATTATAAGGATGTGCCATATTTGGGCAATGTGTATATGGGGCATCTGCGTTATAGCACCACGGGTAGGTCAGGTCTTAATTATACACATCCGTTTATGCGGCGCAATAATTGGAGTTCGCGCAATATGCTTCTGTGCGGTAATTTCAACATGACAAACGTGGATGAGATTTTTGATTCCATAGTAAGTACAGGTCAGCATCCCCGTCTATATGCCGATACGTTTCTCCTTCTGGAGCAATTGGGTCATGCGCTTGACAGGGAGAATGAGCGTCTGTATGCGCTTCATAAGGATTCCGGATTATCGTATCTTGAACTTGCGGAGAGTATTGCCAGAGATCTTGACGTATCGAAGATACTCAGACGTTGTTCTCCGATGTGGGACGGCGGCTATGTGATCTGCGGCATTGTCGGTAACGGTGATATGTGGGCAATGAGAGACCCCAACGGTATACGTCCGGCATTTTATTATAAGGATGAAGAGATTGTGGTTGTGGCAAGTGAACGACCGGTCATACAGACGGCATTCAACCTTCAGACTGAAGATGTGGAGGAGCTTGAGCCGGGATGTGCTTTGGTGGTTGACCGTGATGGTACAGTAGATATTGAGCGTATTCTTCCGGCGAAGAGTAATTCACGTTGTAGTTTTGAGCGTATTTATTTTTCAAGGGGATCAGACAAGGATATATATAATGAGAGGAAGACTCTTGGGCGTTATCTGGTTGATCCGGTACTGGATGCTGTGGATAATGATATAGACAAGACGGTATTTTCATTCATTCCCAATACGGCGGAAGTGGCTTTTTATGGACTTGTGGAGGGGATTGAAAATAATCTGATAGGTCAGAAGATTAAGGAGATTCAGCAACTGTCAGCAGCAGGGGCATTGACGGATGAGAATATATCGGAGGTGCTTCATCGTCGTGTCAGAAAAGAGAAGGTGGCTATAAAGGATATCAAGCTCCGCACATTCATATCGGAGGGTAGCACCCGTGATGATCTTGCCGCCCACGTGTATGATATCACATACGGCTCAATCAACCGAGGTGATAATCTGGTGGTGATAGACGACAGCATAGTACGAGGCACGACCTTGCGTCAGTCTATCATCAGGATACTTGACCGTCTGAATCCATCAAAATTAATTATAGTGTCAAGTTCTCCTCAAGTGCGTTATCCTGATTGTTACGGTATTGATATGTCTCGTATGGGGGAGTTTATCGCATTTAGAGCCGCCATGTCGCTTTTGGAGGAACGAGGCATGCATGATGTTATAGATTCGGTGTACCGACGTTGCAAGGATCAGGAGAGTTTGCCAAAAGAGGAAATCCGTAATTACGTGAAGGATATCTATAAAAATTTCAGTGATGAGGAGATTTCCGACAAGATAGCAGAAATGCTTACTCCGGATACAGTAAGAGCTAAGGTGAAGATTGTGTTTCAGACAGTTGAAAATCTACATAAGGCTATACCCCATCATCCCGGTGATTGGTATTTCACGGGAGATTATCCAACTCCTGGAGGGAATAGACTTGTCAATAAGGCATTTATAAATTACTATGAGGGACGCGTAAAGAGTAGGGATTGAGATTTTCTACGTAAAATTATAGAATCTTCATCACCCTAATATGTATGTCTACGGGAGAGATGCGATTGTTGCCGCTCTCTCCCGTAGACACATTAAGGATGGAAATTCCAGAAAGTCGTCATATCTCTTGCGAAGAGACTTGACCTTCAGGAGCTATAAGTTTATAGCCCTTGCCGTGGATATTGATGATCTCGATATTTGGATCGTCTTTAAGTAGCTTACGTAGTTTTGTAATATACACGTCCATACTTCTCGCGTTGAAGTAATTGTCGTCAATCCAGATGGATTTGAGTGCGAAATTACGTTCGAGAATTTCATTTATGTGAGAACAGAGAAGAGCAAGCAGTTCAGATTCCTTGGTTGTGAGTTTCTGGGTCTTATCATCAGCGATAAGTACTTGCTTTTGAGTGTCGAACGTATATTTCCCAATCTTGTATAGAGTGATTTCCTTATCTTTCTTACCTTTCACCCTACGCAGGATCGCACCAATTCTGAATACCAATTCCTCCATAGAGAAAGGCTTGGTTATATAGTCGTCGGCTCCGAGTTTGAATCCTTCGAGCACGTCTTCCTTTAGAGCTTTTGCCGTAAGGAAAATGATAGGCACCTCGCTATTTACGTTTCTTATCTCTTGAGCGAGAGTGAATCCGTCT
Organism: Lepagella muris; assembly: GCF_004793975.1. Lineage (NCBI taxonomy): Bacteria > Pseudomonadati > Bacteroidota > Bacteroidia > Bacteroidales > Muribaculaceae > Lepagella > Lepagella muris. Next base: position 115,582 of record NZ_SRYB01000005.1, on the reverse strand, counting down.
TTCTTAGGCATCATCACGTCGAGCACACACAGGTCGTATTTTCCTTTCAGGAACGCTTTATATCCCTTTTCCCCGTCGGGATAGAGGTCGGCATTGAAGCCTTTGGCTTGCAAGAATTCTCTCAAGAGCATTCCGAGATTTTCATCATCCTCGCAAAGCAAAATTTTAAGTTTCTCGTCCATATCAATATCTATTATTAAATTTAAAAATCAAAGTTAATTCTCTTCATCCTCTTGTGGGATAAGAGGGAGTGTGATTATGAAATCCGATCCTTTACCAAGTTCACTTTCAGCACTTATAGACCCGTCGAAGATGGTCACCATCTTTTTGACGTAAGCCAGACCGAGTCCGAACCCTTTGACATCATGTCGGTTGCCGGTAGACACACGATAGAATTTCTCAAATATCTTTTTAAGGTCTTCCTTCTTTATGCCGATACCGTTGTCGCTAATTCTGATTTCAAGACGATTGGAGTCAATATCCCGGGTGGTTATCTTCAATTGCGGTTCGGTATCTTCACGCATGTATTTCACGGCATTATCAAGAAGGTTGTAGATTATATTTGTGAAATGCATCTCATCGACACTGATCATTGCATTGTCTGCGTTGAGCGCGCAACTAATGGATCCGCCATATTTCTCCACCTTTATCTTGAAAGTATTAACCACATTTTCTACAATTTTGTTGGCATTAACTTCCGTAAATTTCAATGCACTGCTGTCGGAATTATCAAATACCGACATCTGCAATACTTTCTCCACTTGGAAACGGAGTCTTTTTGTCTCATCGGAAATGACCTGCGACAGATGTTTCAGAGAGGATGGCGATTTCTGTATCGAGTTGTCGTTGAGCATCTGAGCTGCAAGGGAAATCGTTGAAATCGGAGTCTTCAGTTCATGGGTCATATTATTGATGAAATCGGTCTTCATTTCAGTAATTTTCTTCTGTCTGAATGCCAGTATGATTGTGTAGAGGAAAACTACGAGCAGAATGAGAGTGAATGCGAGAGTGGGAATTATAAATCGTACAGAGGAGAATATGTAATTCTTTTGATTAGGGAATTCCACATTCAGTTTCAGCTTGCTATCTGTGTTGGGAAATAAAGTCTGGGAATATTTCCCTTTGCCTATATTCTCGTCATATCGTGGGGATGCATATATTATTGCATCCTGGGTTGTTGTGACGGCAAACTCAAAGGGTAGTGTAAGCCCGTTGTTGGCAAGCTCTGAGGAAAGATGATTCCTTATGATCGTGGAGTCGGCACGTTGGAAAACAGGTCGTTTCCCAGAATCCCGCAGAATAGCCAGAATCACCTCATCAAGCAGCCCTTTCTGATATAGATATTGGCTTCTGATGACTTCCTGCATATTTTTGTATCTGTTGGCTACATTATTTGTAGGGGAGGGGAATATGAGATTGGAATTGCCATTGGTAGGTTTTTCCTTTTCGGCAGCGAGGGTGTAATTTGTAATAGTGCCGTCATGACCTTTTACGGAATAGCTGAACGTCTCCCCGTTGTCCGTATCAGTATAATCGTCAATAAGACTTTTTTCGATGATATCCACGTCTTCCTGAAGGAAATGTAGTGTTTCCTTTCGTTCAAGAAAAGCAGACGTCGCCGACATACAACGTAATACGGTTTCAGAGAACTGTGCCTCTCTCATCTTGACCATGTTCTCCAGATACATGAGTTGAAAGTAGAGCAGAGCTCCGAACGTGATTGACATCACAATTGTGAGTAGCCATATAATGGATTTTTTCATATCAAAAGATTTGGTGATTTATGATATAATTTCATAAATCTTTTATAGATTTAACAAAATTAAGGGCTATAAGTTTATAAAGGATTGGATAATGATTTTAACATTACAGTGCAAATTTAACATAAAATTATGAAAAGCTAAAGAATAATGAAGAAAAATCAAATTTTGACGTAAAATATATTAAAGCAAGGGAAATGACGTTATAAAGTTATGTCGTAAAATTGTCGGTTTCCATTTATGGATAGCGCAAAAAATAGCTTAAACGACTTAAATCAACAGGTTTTACGTATTTATGATAATGAATAGAAAGTTACCCTTATATGGAACCGCATTATTGTCGGTAGTGATGTCAATGTCCTCTTGTGGTGATGACAAGCCGCAAGGACCTACGGAACCGGATTCGATCAAACGATGTGTGCTTCTTTATGCAGTGGCATCTAATAATCTATATGAAAATCTATTGTCGGATAAAGATGAGATTCTCGAGGCAGCACGCGATATGGACTTGACCGGATTGTCGATGATGGTGTATCAGGTGACAAGGAATGATTCAGCACGATTATTGCAACTTAGGCGAGGAAGAGATGGCGTATGTGAGTTTATCTCAGTCAAGAGCTATGATAAGGATATCTATTCCACCGATCCCAGAAGAATAAGTGCGGTTATAGAAGATGTCAGGGCTCTTACCAATGCCAATAACTATGGATTGATATTTTGGTCGCATGGTACCGGAATAGATCCCTCATTCTCTACTCATGATACGAGGTCGGATCGTGATGAGATGGTATTTTCGGAAACCCGCCATTCATTCTATTCATTTGGCTCTGATAATAATCCTGAAAAGGATAAGGGTTATTACGATGAGATAGATATTGATGAGCTTGCCGATGCGATACCGGATGGGGTGTTTGATTTCATCTGGTTTGATGCCTGCTATATGAGTGGGATTGAGACTGCATACGAATTGAGGGATAAATGTGATACTTTTGTGGCTTATCCTACGGAAGTATATACCCCCGGTATGCCATATAATCTGACGATACCTTATATATTAAAGGAGACACCGGATTTGAAGAGCGCGGCGTCAGAATTTTTCACTTATTATTCGGATCATCCGTCATCGTCATATCGGGTGGCAACAATCGCGGTTATGGACATGACGAAGATAGAGATAGTCGCTGAATATTGCAATCGGGCATATTCCGGATTTTCAAAGGCTCCGTCGTCGTCAGGTCTTCAGACCTATTCAAGAGGTAAGTTTGGACCATTTTATGATTTCGGGCAATATACGCGAAGAGTCATGGAGATGAATCCGACAGATATGACGTCTGAAGATTTTGAACGACTGATGGATGAATTTGTTATATATAAGTCAGCCACGGATTATGATTTTAACGGACGTCCGATATCAGCTGATAATTATTCCGGTGTGTCATGTTTCCGGTTCTCGGAGAGTGATTCGTCGGAAAAGGCTCAGTACTATCATACGTTGGACTGGTATAAACGAGTGTATCCAAAAGTTGAACTTGAATAAATGATTAGTCACTTATAATAGAAAGATATGATTCAGACGGAAGAACTGCAGTCGGCGGCCGATGTCAGCAATGGCAAGGATATATTGGAAGTCGTAAAAAGCCTCGGTCTTGAGGATGCGTTGAGCGGAATAGCAAGTGGAATCGTGCAATTCACGTTTCGGATGCTTCTCGCTATCTTGGTGTTTTATATAGGCAAGTTCATAATAAAAAAGATATATGGACTGGTCTATTCTATAATGGTAAACCGTAAGGTAGATGCCTCCCTTACTACTTTTGTGCTGTCGTTAGTAAGAATTGTATTATATTTCATATTGATTATAACGATAGTAGGTATAATAGGTATTGAGACGAGTTCATTCCTCGCATTGTTTGCCTCGGCAGGCGTGGCAATAGGTATGGCGTTGAGCGGAACCTTGCAGAATTTTGCTGGTGGCGTCCTGATATTGTTGCTGAAACCATATAAGGTGGGTGATTTTATCGAGGCACAGGGATTTTCCGGAACAGTTAAGGAGATACAGATATTCCATACGGTCATAAATACGGGGGATAACAAGGCGATAATCATACCAAACGGAGGATTATCAACGGGGTCTATCAATAATTATTCGCTTGAGCAGTACCGTAGGGTGGATTGGGTAATCGGACTTTCATACGGAACAGATTATGCGGCAGCACGAAAGGTAATCTTGTCGATGCTTGATTCAGATGAGCGTGTCGTCAAGAAATACATTGATGATGACGTCAAGCAGAGATTGTCAGATTCTCCGGATGCGAATGTGGCAGATGTGCAGCCTGTAGAAGAGAAGAAGGGTGGATGGTGGTCCCGATTCCGAAGCAACAGGAAGCGTCGGCATCAGTTGATAGAGGAGAAATTGCGTGAGCAGATTTCCATGAATGAGGGATTGCCGGTCAAGAAGGATTGCACGCCATTCGTGGGATTGAGCGAATTAGCGGCAAGCAGCATAAATATAGTTGTCAGGGCATGGACACATTCGTCAAATTATTGGGGACTCTATTTTGAGATGAACGAGCGGTTCTATAAGGAATTGCCGGAACGTGGCTTCTCATTCCCGTTCCCGCAGATGGATGTGCATATATCAGACGATTCGTCGGCGATAAAGTGAAAAAGGGGATAAATATAAAGAATGTACATAAAAATAAATCGGTTGCGTCTCATTCTGACGCAGCCGATTTATTTCTATGTTCTTATTCGGAATGGATTCTATTCAGAGCGATTAGTGGACTTATCCGCAATGCCAGTATTTTCTGACAATCTCCATCATCTCTTCGGGCTTGCCGGATAGAGATTCACGTAGATCTCCATCATTGAAGGATGACAACTTTGCAATAATGCCGTCAATAAGCTGTGGCGAGAATATTCCACGCTCTTCGAAAATCTCGCGTTGACCTGCAAGTGCTTTTGCGGATGCGACACAACTGTCGGGCAATGATTTCAACTGAGCAAGTTTCTCTTTATTCTCATCGTTGTGTATGTTCACGCTCACGTAGAGGTCGTCAGCCCTATCAAGGGCGTTCTCCATCTCAAATCCAGTGCGGGCAGCCACAACCATAGCCGCAATGAGCTGATATATGTCGGCTGAACAGTCGGCACTTCTTAGTTCTACAGTCTGTTTCTGAGGTGGAGTTGAGATGCAGTCATTTTCAAGCGGATTGGCAATAGAGCACATATCGTTTTCGCCGGTCCATCCGAGAGGTACCCTTACGAGCACCGACCTGTTGCGGTCGCCCCAACATATAGAAGTGGGAGCTTCTTGATGAGGAACGAGCCGGAAGTAGCTTGTGGGCACCTTATTCCCCATTGCAGTTATAGCATCGGCATGCTCCAGGATTCCAACAATCGCTTTTTTTGCAATATCGCTCAGAACTCCATTTTCAGTCATCATATTCCGGTTGCCCTTCATTATCTTGAAATGGATATGCAGTCCACTTCCAGCTTTCCCGGCAGTGATTTTAGGCGCAAACGTCACGTCATATCCTTTCTTTGCAGCGAGAGTACGTATTATCCATTTTGCAATCATCAGATTGTCGGCAGCCAATTGTGCCGGCACCGGAAGAAATTCAATCTCATTCTGCTCATATATCATTCCATCAATGGTGAAGTTACCCACCTCGTTGTGCCCGTATTTTATCTGCCCACCAGATTCGGCGATAAGATTCATACATTCCACACGGAAATCATTGAACTTCGCGTATGGAGCGGATTCGTGGTATCCTTTCTGGTCGTTGGCATGGAACAGACCGGTGTCTTCGGATATTACATAATATTCCAATTCCCCCATAGCATAGAAATCCATTCCGGTTACTTCATGGAAAGATTCACAGGCCTTTCTAAGAGTGTATTCCGGAGAAGAATGTAGAGGCAATCCTTCTTTGTTGAAGAATGATGCCAGCATTGTGAGTGTGGGTATCTCAGCAAAAGGATCGACGAAAGCTGTAGCATATCTCGGAATCACGTATAGGTCGCTGTTGCCTGCTTCAATGAATGGGAATAGGCTTGACCCGTCGACACGCTCACCGTATGTCAGAATTGAATCAAGATATTCTTCAGAGTTGATTACAAAATTTAATGTCTTGAGTCGGTTGTCATCGGCAGGATACATGAAGTTGATCATACGGATGCCGTTTTCTTTTACAAAACGGATGAGATCCGTTTTCCTTATTTGATCCGGGACTTTCTTAAGGAATTGCACCACTTTGTTCGGATTTAGATTTAAGGTATTGTCCATACAGTTGGTAATTAAATTGGGTTTAAAAAGTAGCCTGAAATATTAAGGCATATTTATTTTCCGAAAACGTCATTCGGAAAGAGCGCTGCAAATATAGGCATAAGTTGGAATGTGGCAAAATTTTATAATGGGAAATAGTATTAAAATTTGTGAATTATGACAATGTGACAGATGTTTTGTATGAATTTATGCTCTTTTGGAGAGGTGCGGAGTTTATTTAATAAGAATATATCGATATTATAGCATTTTGATAAGATGCCGGATCGTGTTGTCTGTTGGGGGATGTGGTTGCCGGCTTGGAACATACATAAACAAAATGAAGGCACAAGCGTTAACAATAATAGAAAGTCCGAAAGGATATTGATGAGAATTAAAAATAATCTTAATTATGGAAAAATTTGAAGACATAATCAATTCAGAGAAACCTGTGCTCGTGGATTTCTTCGCGACATGGTGTGGACCATGTAAAATGATGCATCCAATATTGGAGGAGCTTCATGACAGAATCGGCGATAAGGCAAGAATAATAAAGGTGGATATTGATCAAAATCAGAATTTGGCATCATTCTATAATGTCAGGTCAGTACCGACGTTGATGGTATTTAAGAATGGCAATATAGAATGGCGAGAGTCAGGAGTTCAACAGGCAGCGAAATTAGAGCAGATTCTTTCTCTGTATTATTGATCCCAATATGGGTAATTGAGAGAATATTTGGATTTGAAATATCTAAAGCACCTCGGCATAAGTCGGGGTGCTTTTGTATTATTCCGGATTATGTCTTATCTTTGTAAGGTGAAGTTTAACCAACTGTTATCAGTATGAGTAGAAATACGCTTATTATGAATAAATTAAAGACTATAATTGTATCGTGTGTCTTGTTGTTGGGTGCATTTAATGTTTTTGCAGGCACTTTTAATAATGAGAATCTTCATTACGTGATATCGTATAAATGGGGTCTTATTCATAAGGATGCGGGAGAGGCGGTCTTGTCGCTTAAGAATCAAGGTGACTTTTATCAGTTGCGTCTTGTAGGTAAGACCAAGCCATGGGCTGATAAATTTTATCAGGTGCGTGACACGTTGAGCGGGAAACTGAAGAAGGATGGACTGAAACCGCTGACATATACGAAGGTGGCTCATGAAAAAGGGAAATATAGCAGGGATGATATCAAGTATATCTATTCCGGAAATTCTGTTGATGGGCATGCCAAAAGAGTGCGTCAGAAGAAGGATGGCAGCATAACCTCTTCGGAAAAGAAACTGTCAGGGACATGGCCTGTGTATGACATGCTAAGTGTATTCTATTTTTTGAGAAACATAGATTATGCCCGTCTGAAAAATAATCAGGTGGTAACGGCAACGGTATTTTCCGGATCAAAGGTGGAGTCAATCACGATAAGATGCGTAGGGGAGGAGCGTATAAAACTTCGGGATAAGAGCGAGCGTGATGCCTATCACATAAAATTTAAATTTACGCAAGCAGGCAAAAAGAAGTCGAGTGATGATATCGACACCTGGATATCTACGGATAGCTCACATATACCGTTGCTTGTAGTGGGAAGTCTACCTGTCGGACAAGTAAAATGTTATTATGTAGGAGGGAAGTGATTTGATTCAATAATAATCGCCCGATATGAAACTGAGATATCATATCGGGCGATTATTATTAATTGTTGAGATATGGATTATGTTGTCTTTCTTGTGCAATAGTGGTGTGTGGTCCATGCCCCGGATAGACTATTGTCTGCGGAGGTAGAGTCAATAACCGTGACCTTATGCTTGATATCAATTGATCGTAATCTCCTCCGGGAAGGTCGGTCCTACCGATACTTCCTGAGAAAAGAGCATCCCCCACAATGACAAAATTGTCTTTCTCATCGTATAATGCCACGCTCCCCTGTGAATGCCCTGGTACGCAGATGACTTTTAACTCACCATTGCCGATCTTTATGATTTCACCATCATGCAGATATTCCGAAATCTCAACGTTTTTGAAACGTTCGGGTAGTCCAAACATCTGAGCCTGTAGTAGCATTCTTTCACCAAGCGGACGATCAAGCTCATGAGCAAGAACGGGGACATTATATTTATCCTTCAGGAATTCGTTTCCTACGGCATGATCTATGTGCAGATGGGTGTTTATGACGTATTTCACGCTGAGTTTGTTCCTGTCGATAAAATCCACAATGGCATTTTCTTCCTTACAGTTGGTCATGCCCGGATCAATTATGGCACAACATCTTGTGTCGGGGTCATACACCACGTAAGAATTGATGCCGAAGATTGCAAATTGAAATATAGCTACTTTCATAATAAATGAAGATTACTGGTTTGATAATTTTCGAAGGATGGAATGTCTGTGCATCTCCCTACCTCTTGAATGGAGAGATTGAAGGTGGGGTTTGGAAGACTGACAGATATTGCCCCTTACACAATAGTATAAACAATTTTTTTTGAATCAAAGAATGGCTCATCAAAATAATTATTGATATTTATAATTTCAGATCTATCCTTTAGGGGCATTATCTCGTGGGTGAGATCTCCGCCCTTGAGGGTGATTATGCCATTTGGGATTGCATTTTTCTGTACGTTTGAGATATTCTTTTTTGCAAGCCTCACGAGATCCGGTTGTGGCATTACAGCTCGGCTGACCACGAAGTCAAATAGCCGGTGGCATTCTCCGGAATCACCATGTTGTGTGGATACATTTTTCATACCTATAGCTTCAGCAATTTCGTTTGCCACACGCATTTTCTTCCCTATCCGGTCGATGAGATGGAAATGCACGTCGGGGAATAAAACAGCTAATGGAATCCCGGGGAATCCTCCACCTGATCCGAAATCCATAATTTCAGATCCATCGGAGAATTTTATGAATTTTGCGATTGCAAGGGAATGCAATATGTGGTTGATCTCTATATTAGATATATCTTTTCGGGAGATCACGTTTATTTTCTCATTCCATTCCGCGTAGAGTGGAATCATTCGGTTGAACTGATCTATCTGAAGATCGGAGAGATTCGGGAAATATTTTAAAATATGCTCAATCATGTTGTAATAAGGGATGAGATGTTTTTGCAAAATTAATGAAGAATAATCAAATGTGCAACGGATATGCGTACAGGTTTTGCTATCGTTAAAATATTATTTTGAGAATAAATTTGCACAATCAAAGTTAAAATAGTAATTTCGCAGACTAAGTGAGGCGTAGTAAATGATTAAGGCACTATCATACTGCCATTTTCATTATGTCTTCTTAATTCTGGACATTAAATAATTCGCTTTGGGATTCGACTTGGTGTTGGATATACGTCTGGTCGGACAAGAAGCAAAACTAAAAATAAAATGGAAATAGAAGGAAAAATAATTCTGGATCTTGGAATCCAGTCGGGAACTTCAAAGGCCGGGAATCCGTGGAAGAAGAGAGAGATGGTTCTTGAGACTTTCGGAGCATATCCCCGTAAGGTGAAATTTCATATATTCGGAGATCGTGTAGACAATATTCACTTGGAGCCAGGTAGGGATTATGTCCTTTCATGTGATCTGGAGAGCCGAGAATTCAATGGACGTTGGTATACAGACGTCAACGTATATCAGGCACGCGATTATATGGCACCTGTGCAGAATCCTGCCCCACAAATGCCATCATACGGCGCACCTCAGCAGCCAGCTGCTCCAGCATTTGGCGCTCCAGCCACACAGCCGGCATTTACCGCATCTCCGGCTTCAAGCGATGAGGATCTCCCATTTTGATAAACGCGCCGATTTAGGCATGCCAAACAGATTCGCCAATTTATAAGATTGGCGAATCTGTTTTATGATTAGATGAAGTTTAGGCAACTTCAATAAGTCAATAGCCGTGGCATATTGAATAAAATTGCCGGAGACAATTTAGCTCCATCTTCCAATTATATTTGGAAATCGTAGTTTCGTAGACTAAGGATGTTCAAATGTTTGTAAAAACGATGATTTTAGGCTGATATATTTGTCTATTTCATTGATTTTTTGTAATTTTGTCGCGAATACGATAAATAAATCTTATTCATATAGACTTATTTGTCAATATGATAAAGGATTCCTATATGGATAAGATAATTATGAATTGCTTAACAGTGAAAGGTTTAGATTCACTTGTCGCAGGTAAAAAAGATTAAAAAAGATTATGCAGAAAGACATGCGATCATGTCGCGACGGTATTAACCTCCTGATGGAGACCAGTTGGGAAGTGTGTAACAAAATCGGGGGCATTTACACGGTGCTTTCCACGAAAGCCAGGGTTCTTCAGGCAAAATACGGCGATCGGCTGATATTTATCGGTCCGGATGTATGGACAGAAGAAAATAGCTCTCCATATTTCGTAGAAAGGAAAACGTTGTTGAAGCAGGCCGCTTCCAAGCTTAAATTGCCATACGATATTTCGATTCGAGTGGGTCGATGGAACATTCCGGGTTCACCTCAGGTTATTCTTGTAAAATTTGATGGAGTATATTCTCAGCTTAATTCCATATTCGGCAAGATGTGGGAACTTTATGGTGTGAACTCTATGAATGCATACGGAGATTATCATGAAGGATGTGCGTTTGCAGTGGCGTCAGCTATAGTAATGAAGTCGCTTGCCGAACATCTTAAAGTGGAGAAGAATACAGTGACTGCCCATTTCAATGAATGGACCACAGGCATGGGACTTTTGTATCTTAAAATGATCATGCCTCAGGTCGCCACATTATTTACCACTCACGCAACGAGCATCGGAAGAAGTATCTGTGGTAATGGCAAACCTCTCTATGATTATTTCTCTGGCTATAACGGAGATCAAATGGCGCGTGAACTCAATATGGAGGCAAAACATTCTCTTGAAAAGACTTGTGCGCACGAGGCGGATTGCTTTACGGCAGTGAGTGATCTGACAGCTGATGAATGTGAGCAGTTGCTTGATATCCGTCCGCAGGTGGTGACGCCCAACGGCTTTGAACCGGATTTTGTGCCCGGAAGTAAGAAGGCAAATTCGTTGAGAAAGTCGGGACGCTCACAGCTTCTTGCTATTGCAGGGTCCCTAAAGGGGAAGAAATTTGCAGACGACACGGTAATAGTGGCGACTTCCGGACGTAATGAATATCGCAATAAAGGACTTGACTTGTTTCTTGATTCACTCGTGAAACTTGAGGAGGAGTCTCCAAACAGGCAGATCCTTGCACTTGTACTTGTGCCGGCATGGGTGAAAGAGCCTTCTCTTCAACTTCTTGCATCAATGAAGAATGGCGAACCTGTTGACGGGGCTCCGGACTATATGACACATCGACTGAACAATGAGGACAGCGATTGTATTACGTGTCGGGTTCGTGATCTTGAGGCACAGGGTAAACTTAAAGGGAATGTCTCGGTGGTATATGTGCCCTGTTATCTTGACGGGAATGATGGAATCGTCAATATCTCATATTATGATATCCTTCCGGCACTTGATATGACTGTATTCCCGTCGTATTACGAGCCATGGGGCTATACACCTCTTGAGAGTGTTGCGTTTGGCAAGCCTACGGTCACTACAGATAAGAGTGGCTTCGGACAGTGGGTGCTTTCGAATTTTGAGAATTCTATTCCGGCATGTGGCGTAAGGGTGGTTGGACGAACAGATTCCAATTATGATGAAGCTGCCGCAGCTATTGCCACCGAGCTAAAGAAATATAGCGAGATGGATTCCAAAGAGGAGAAGAAAGCATCCGCGGCAGCAACGGCAACGTCAGTCAAGGCAGACTGGAAATTTTTTGTAGAGGAATATTACAAGGCGTTTCAAGTAGCAGCAAGCAACAGAGACGCTCGTCAAAAATAAAAAACACAACCTTATAATATTATAACGATGAAACTTCAGGTAAGCAATACAAATGAGCCGGTGTGGCGTAGCCTCACCGTGAGCGCTCAGCTCCCCAAGGATCTGAAAGCTCTTGAGGAACTTTCTAAAAACTTGTGGTGGGTATGGAACAGTGAAGGAAAAAACTTGTTCCGTGATCTGGATCATGATCTATGGCGCAAGGTGGGAGAGAATCCAGTGATGCTTCTCCAGCAGATCAGTTCAAAGCGTCTTGAGGAGATCCTTGCAGATGAGCACATGATGGAACGTATCAATTCCACTTATGCTGCATTCAAGGAGTATATGAGTAAGCCAATGCGTGACGATATTCCGTCAGTGGCATATTTCTCAATGGAGTATGGTCTTTGCAATTGCTTGAAAATCTATTCCGGCGGTCTTGGAGTACTTGCCGGCGACTATATCAAGCAGGCATCAGACAGCCGTGTGCCAATGACCGCAGTCGGTTTCCTATATCGCTATGGTTATTTTGCACAGTCTCTGTCAATGGATGGCCAGCAGATTGCCAACTATGAACCCCAGAATTTCGATCAGCTACCTATAGAGGCAGTTCTTGGAGAGGATGGTCTGCCGATGATTCTTGAAGTGCCGTTCCCCGGCAGAATCATATATTGCCATGTATGGCGTGTCAATGTGGGCAGAATGAATCTCTATCTTCTTGATACTGATTTTGACATGAACTCCGAGTATGACCGCCCGATCACTCATAAATTGTATGGTGGCGACTGGGAGAACCGTATGAAGCAGGAATATCTTCTCGGCATCGGCGGTATCTATATGCTGAATCGTCTTGGTATCCATACAGATATCTATCATGCAAATGAGGGTCATGCAGCATTGCTCAATCTCCAGCGTCTTGTTGATTACGTGCAGAAGGAGAATCTTCCGTTCAACGTGGCTCTTGAGGTGGTTCGTGCAAGCTCACTCTACACAGTTCATACTCCGGTTCCGGCAGGTCATGACTACTTTGAGGAGAGCCTTCTTGGTAAGTATCTTGGTGAGTATCCTGCAAAACTCGGAATCTCATGGAATGATCTTATCAACATGGGTAGAGAGAACCCCGACACACCGGAGCGTTTCTCAATGAGTGTATTTGCACTTAACACATGCCAGGAGGCAAATGGCGTAAGCTGGCTTCATGGAGAGGTATCCAAGAAGATGTTTGCAGGTGTATGGAAGGGCTATGGACCGGAAGAGAGCCACGTGAAATACGTGACTAACGGTGTGCACATGCCGACATGGGCAGCATCAGAATGGAAATCATTCTATGGCGACAAACTCGGCGAGCAACTTTTTGAGGATCAGAGCAATCCGGATGCATGGAAGGGCATTTTCAATGTGCCGGATGATGAGATCTGGAATATGCGAATGACTCTCAAGAACAAATTCATCAACTTTGTAAAGAGAGATTTCAAGGAGAAATGGCTCAAAAACCAGGGAGATCCGGGTGCAGTAGTCAATATTCTTGAGAAGATTAATCCGAATGCACTTATCATCGGTTTTGCCCGTCGTTTCGCAACCTATAAGCGTGCTCACCTTCTCTTTACCGATCTTGACCGTCTTGCTAAGATTGTGAACAACGAGAAATATCCTGTTCAGTTCATATTCTCAGGAAAGGCTCACCCGGCAGATGGCGCAGGTCAGGGTCTGATCAAGAGAATCATAGAGATTTCAAAGATGCCTCAGTTCCTTGGCAAGATTATCTTCCTCGAAGACTATAACATGATTGTTGCCAAGCGTCTTGTCAGCGGCGTTGATATCTGGTTGAACACTCCGACTCGTCCTCTTGAGGCTTCCGGCACATCAGGAGAGAAAGCCGAGATGAACGGTGTCCTTAACTTCTCAGTTCTTGACGGCTGGTGGTATGAGGGCTATAAGTTTGATGAGCTTGCAGGCTGGGCACTTACTGAGAAGCGCACATTTACAGATCAGGGTCAGCAGGACCGTCTTGATGCTGCGACTATCTATTCTATGCTTGAGAATGAGATCGTACCCCTTTACTTTAATAAGAATTATAAGGGATACAGCCCTGAATGGATTGATAGAATCAAACGTTCGATTGCACACATCGCACCTCACTTCACAATGAAGCGTCAGCTTGATGATTATATCGATCGTCTTTACGTGCCGGAAGCAGACCGTGCAGCCGAGATCAAGAAAGACAACTATGCCAAGGCTCGTGAGATCGTGGCATGGAAAGAGAATGTGGCTTCAAAGTGGAACCAGGTGGAGATTGTCAATGTTGACATCAAGGAGAACTCTGTAGGTAATGGTGCCGCCCGCACCGGCAATCCGATCGAGGTAAGCTGTGTCATCGACACTAAGGGTCTTGGTGATGCAATTGGAGTAGAGGTTGTGAAATATCGTGATCATGACGGTACAAGCGAGTTTGCAGGTACAGAACCTCTGACCATAGTCAAGAAAGAGGGGAATGTATATACCTACGATCTGAAGACGGAGCTTGACACAGCAGGCGTATTCCGCTATTCACTCCGTATGTATCCCAACAATCCTGATCTTCCTCATCGTCAGGACTTCGCATATACCCGCTGGTTCTAACCGATAGGTTTGCATAAATAAAGATCTCCCGGCTATCCATAGGATGGTCGGGAGATTTTTGTATAATTGGATTTAATATGATTAGATTCTTGCATAAAATAAAGGGACAGCTTTTGCTGCCCCTTTTGACACAATTGGTCAGTGGTTGAGTTATTCTTCCTCTTGTGTCTCTGCGTATTCTTTGAGCAATTTCTCCTGCACATCACCCGGCACGAGTTCGTAAGAGGCGAATTGCATAGAGAATGAGCTTCTTCCGCCTGTGATGGAACTGAGAGATGTGGAATAGGATGACATCTCTTTCAACGGCACTTTTGCATTCAGTTTCTCAATACCGTTGTCAGACTCCATACCCATTATTATAGCTCTACGTCCTTGTAGGTCGCTCATTACGTCGCCCATAGTGTCGCCCGGAGTGAAGACCTCGACATCGTAAACCGGTTCGAGAATCTTAGGATTAGCATTTTTGAATGCCTGAGAGAACGCATGTCGTCCGGCGAGACGGAATGAGATTTCATTGGAATCAACGGGATGCATCTTTCCATCGTAGATCATCACGCGCACATCGCGGGCGTAAGAGCCGGTGAGAGGTCCTTGTTCCATTCTGTCCATAAGGCCTTTTACAATTGCGGGAATGAAACGTGCGTCAATGGCACCACCTACGATGCAGTTGTAGACAACAAGCTTGCCACCCCAATCGAGAGGAATCTCCTGTTTGTCGCGGACGTTCATCTTGAATTCCTGATTTCCGAATTTGTAGGAATCAGGTTCGGGCATTCCTTCCGTGTAAGGTTCGATAATCAGATGCACTTCACCAAACTGACCTGAACCACCGGATTGTTTCTTATGACGATAGTCGGCACGTGCCGCTTTTGTGATTGTCTCGCGATATGGTATCTTCTGGTCAAGGAATTCAATCGGAAGTTTCTCGTTGTTCTCAATTCTCCACTTGAGGGTTCTGAGGTGGAATTCACCCTGACCTTTGACGAGAGTCTGCTTCAATTCCTTGCTTTGCTCAACAATCCATGTGGGATCTTCTTCGTGCATACGGGTAAGGATGCTCATAAGTTTCTCAGCATCGCTTTCAGTGAGGGGTCGGATTGCACGAATAAATTTAGGTTCCGGATATTTGATGAAATCAAAAGCATAGTCACATCCTTTTGCATTGAGGGTGTTGCCTGTGCGGACATCCTTTAGTTTCACGGCAGCACCGATATCGCCTGCCTCAAGTTTTTCAATAGGAGTCCTCAATTGACCGCATACGGTAAATATCTGGGCAAGTCGTTCCTTGCCGCCTCTTGATATATTCTCGAGATCATCACCAGCTTTGAGGGTTCCACTCATTACTTTGAAATATGATACCTCACCGATATGAGGCTCAACGGAAGTCTTGAAGAAGAATACAGAGAGCGGTCCGTTGGCATCAGGAGCAACCGGTTCTCCGGATATAGTCTCAGGTGCTGGCATGTCGGAAACGAAAGGACATACGTTGCCAAGGAACTCCATCATTCGACGGACCCCCATATCTTTGAGTGCACTGACGATGAATACTGGGAAAATGCTTCGGTCGATAAGACCTTTGCGGATGCCTTCGCGCATTTCGTCCTCAGATAGGTGTCCTTGCTCGAAATATTTATCCATAAGAGTCTCGTCATTCTCGGCAGCAGCCTCAACGAGAGCGTTGTGGAGCTCGTTGGCTTTTTCCATCTCCTCTTCCGGGATTTCAGAAATAGTAGGAACGCCGCCATCAGGTCCCCATTCATATTTCTTCATCAGTAGGACATCAATCATTGAATGGAATCCGGGACCGCTTTCAAGGGGATACTGCACTGCAACAACTTTTGAACCGAAATGCTCCCTAAGCTGTTCGATCACGTTTTCATAATCCGCTTTCTCACCATCGATTTGGTTAAGGGCGAATATGATAGGTTTTTTCAGTTTGCCTGTAGTGCGGAAAATGTTCTGAGTGCCGACCTCCACACCATATTCAGAGTCGATCACGATGACACCTGTGTCACACACTCCGAGAGCGGTGTAAGAGTTCCCTACGAAATCGTCAGCTCCGGGGCAGTCAATCACGTTAAGTTTCTTGCCGTTGAACTCAGCATTGAAAACGGTAGAGAAAACAGAATATCCGTATTCTTTCTCAACGGGGAAATAGTCAGAAACAGTGTTTCCGCTTTCGATGTTTCCACGACGTTTTATAACTCCACACTCGAAGAGCATAGACTCAGCGAGTGTGGTTTTACCCGAGCCCTTAGATCCGATGAGGGCGATGTTCTTGATTTCGTTGGTCTTATAAATCTTCATTTTATAAAAGATTTTAGGGTTAATGGAATTAGATTCATTAAATCCACACATTTACTGTCGATAGATAAAGAGGTGAGATTCTTGTGCAGATAAATGCGGAATTTCACCAATTCTTATCGGTTGGATTGAAATTCGAACGCAATTTAGTAAAATTATCCGGAATGATGATATGAAATTTATATGTTAAAAAACACATTTCCATATTTTTTTACTAAATTCGCAATCTGTGACAGTCCAATATTGTCAGAGAATTATGGATAACTAACAATGTTACAGTATGAAACAATCAGGATTATATATTCATGTACCATATTGCAGGAGTAAATGCATTTATTGCGATTTTTACAGTGGGGGGGCATCGTGTGCAGATTGGCAGCAGCTCACCAAGGCATTGTTGAAAGAGTTGCACATAAGGAGGCGGGAGTTGAAAAGCAGTGTAGCTACTATATATATAGGAGGAGGCACACCTTCGTTGATTCCATGTGATGAGTTTCGGCATCTTGTGAATGGTATCACTTTGGAGTTTGGAGGAAGTATTCATATCTCGGAATTTACGATTGAGGTAAATCCGGAGGACGTCACGGAAGATAAATGTAGGGTATGGAGAGATTGTGGTGTGAACCGAGTGAGTATGGGTTGCCAATCGTTTGTTGATTCAGAATTGCTTGCTGTAAAGCGTAGACATAACTCCAAAAGCTCAATTGATGCGTATGGAGTGCTTAGAGAATATTTTGACAATATAAGTATAGATCTCATGTATGGACTTCCAGGACAGAGTGTGGAAAGCTGGCGTGAAAGTGTGTCGGTTGCTATGGATATGCGACCGGAGCATTTGTCGGCATACTCCTTAATGTTTGAAGAGGGGACAGCCCTTAGTGTGCTTCGAGATAAAGGTCGTCTTAATTTCCCAAATGAAGATGAATGTCTGGCGATGTGGAGAATATTGTCTGAGAGATTGAGAAAGGAGGGATATTGCCAATATGAGATCTCAAATTATGCCCTTCCCGGGAAGGAATCTGTGCATAATAGCCGTTATTGGTATGGGAATCCATACCTTGGATTGGGTCCGTCGGCACATTCGTATGACGGCATAGATATACGTAGGTCTAATCCTAATGACTTGAAACGTTACCTATCCTTTTATTGTGCCGATTCCCCGACGGATGCAGCGGTAGGGAATAGTGTGTTTTATGAAGAGGAGCATCTTAGCAAGGAAGAATTGGCAGAGGAGATGCTTATTACGCGTATGAGGTTGGCTGCCGGAATGGATACTACAGAATATGAAGGTAGGTTCGGGATATTGGATAAACAACGCCTAATAAATAATGCCCGTCCGTTTATTGATAATGGAGACCTTATATATGATGGGGTTTTGTTGAAATTAAGCCATAAAGGGATCATGGTTTCTGATGAAATAATATTAGCTCTGTCCATGTGAGTTCAGACAGCTGCTTACAAAGATAATCTTGTAAAATTATCAAATCGACTTGAGTGTGATACTAAGCGGTATTAATTTTTTATGATATGAGGTCTTAATTTACAGGCAATTTTAATTCAGTTTATATTATAAGAGAAATAAAAAAATAAATAAAATTAGAAAAATGTTGTGAAGTATTAAAAAAAATGATAATTTTGCAGTCGGAAAATAAATAACGGTATCATATTCATAAATGTGGTGCTAAAACAGGTAAAAAACGAAATATGCCTGAGAAAAGAAAGATATATTTTACAAAGATGCAGGGTGCGGGCAATGATTACGTATACATTGACGCATTAGGAACTCCGACCTCATTAAGTCCGGGGACGGTAAACCTACCGGACTTGGCTACAAAAATAAGTGACAGACATTTCGGCGTTGGCGGTGACGGGCTGATAGTAATAATGCCCTCCTCCAGCGCCGATTTTCGTATGCGAATGTTTAATGCAGACGGAAGTGAGGCGCAGATGTGTGGCAATGCAAGCCGGTGTGTCGCGAAATACTTATATGATAAGGGATTCACGGATAAAGAGGAGATTCTTCTTGAAACTAACAGTGGCATAAAGATATTGCGGCTCCATATAGAGGATGGCGAAACACGAAGCGTCACAGTAGACATGGGGTGTTATTATCTCCATTGTAAGGATATTCCGGCAAAAGGAGCGATTGATGATGTGATGATTGACGAGCCTGTTGTGGCTGACGGGAGAGAATTTCTGATCACGGCAGTAGGTATGGGTAATCCACATGGCGTGATATTTACAGATTCTATAGACGACTGTCTTGTGCATCATTACGGCAGTATATTGGAGACCTCTGACGTTTGGCCGGAGAAGGCCAATATAGAGTTTGTAGAGGTGGAATCTCCGACGAGATTGAAGATGCGTGTCTGGGAGCGGGGAACGGGTGAGACTCTTGCGTGTGGTACAGGAGCGTGTGCGTCAGCGGTAGCTTCCTTCCTGAAAGGTTTGTCGGGAAATGAGGTGGAAGTTGTTCTGCTTGGTGGCATACTGAATATCAGGATAGATAAGGAGAATGGGCATGTCCACATGCATGGTCCGGCAGAATTTGTGGCGGAGGGTCATTATTATTATCAGCCGGATTAATGCCTACCTATAAAATTAAAATGATTAATCAGGTATAAGAATTTATGTTGGTAAATGATAATTTCAGGCAGCTGCCTGTGTCATATCTCTTTTCGGAAGTTGCCCGTAAGATTTCCGTATATAAAGAGGAGAATCCCGGTAAGGAGATAATCAGAATGGATATAGGGGATGTCACTCGTCCATTGTTCCCATGTGTCATAAAAGCGATGCATGAGGGTGTTGATGAACTTTCAAAAGCGACAACATTTCATGGATATGGCCCGGAACAAGGATATCTGTTTTTGCGGGATGCAATAGCATCGCATGATTATCAATCAAGAGGAATCGATATCAGTGCATCGGATATATTCGTAAGCGACGGTGCGAAGAGTGATCTTGGGAATTTAGGCGACATTTACTCCAAAGAATGTAAGGTGGCTGTCATGAATCCGGCTTATCCGGTCTATGTGGATGATAATGTTATAGATGGTCGTGCCGGAAGCCTTTGCGCCGGAAGATGGAGCAATCTTGTATATCTTGATTGTAATCCGGAGAACCATTTCATGCCTAATCTTCCCCAGGAGCATGTCGACGTCATATTCCTATGCTTCCCCAATAATCCGACGGGCGAGTCGATCACTCGAGATGAACTTCAGAAATGGGTGGACTATGCGCGTGATAATGATAGCTTGATTATATATGATTCGGCTTATGAATCATTCGTGCGTAATCCGGATAGTGTTCGTTCCATTTATGAATTAGATGGAGCTAAAAAGGTGGCAATAGAGGTTAGAAGCTATTCCAAAACGGCAGGTTTCACCGGACTCCGTTGTGGGTATACGGTGGTTCCGCGTGAGTTGAAAGGTAAATATGCAGACGGGTCAGACGTTTCTCTCAATACATTGTGGAATCGAAGGCAAACCACTAAATTCAATGGTGCTTCATATATAGCACAGAAGGGAGCTGCCGCGATCTATACTCCGGAAGGAATCTCATCGGTCAAGGCTGCCACTGATTATTATCTTGGTAATGCAGCTATTATCAAGCAGGCATTTATACAGGCAGGTTATAAGGCATTTGGAGGGGAGGATTCTCCATACGTATGGGTATATGCCGGAGAGGGTGTGGATTCATGGGGCCTCTTTGATCAGTTGCTTAGGGTATGCGGATTTTCCACTACCCCGGGTTCCGGTTTCGGCACAAAAGGTGACGGCTATGTGCGTCTGACGGGATTCAATAGCCGAGAAAATACTGAAAAAGCAATGCTTGCGTTATTAAATAGAGAAAAAGATTAAAAGTTTCCAAAAAAATCTAAAGGTATGTCAGATCTAAGGTTTAAAAGTGTGGAGGAAGCCTCCTCCCGCAAGGCAGTAAAGGTGGACCTTCCCAAAGAAAGGGTTGATCAGTATTATGCCGAAAAGGTGTTCAATCGCCAGAAAATGTTTCAATATCTTCCACGCACTACATACGAGGCACTCGTAAAGGCTATAGATAATAAGGAGCCTTTGAATCGCGAAATAGCTGACAGTGTAGCAGAGGGAATGAAGCGTTGGGCAGTAGAGCAGGGTGCCCGTCATTACACCCACTGGTTCCAGCCGATGACAGGAGGCACAGCAGAGAAGCATGATGCCTTTATAGAACATGATGGCAAGGGGGGCGTAATAGAGACATTCACGGGTAAACTCCTTGTGCAGCAGGAGCCTGATGCCTCCAGCTTCCCTAACGGAGGTATCCGTAATACATTTGAAGCCCGAGGATATTCAGCATGGGATATTTCTTCGCCTGCATTTATCGTTGGAAATACGTTGTGTATCCCTACGATTTTCATATCCTATACGGGAGAGGCGCTTGACTACAAGACTCCTCTTCTCCGCACGCTGAATGCAATCGATAAGTCGGCAACACGTGTTGCGAGATTCTTTGATAAGTCGGTGAAGCATGTGGAATGTTATCTCGGCTGGGAGCAGGAATATTTCCTTGTAGATGAATCATTGTATGCAGCACGTCCTGACCTGGTATTGACAGGGCGTACATTGATGGGTCATGAGAGTGCAAAGAACCAGCAGCTTGAAGACCATTATTTCGGAGCAATACCGAGTAGGGTAGAGGCATTCATGCTTGACCTTGAATTGGAATGTCATCGTCTTGGAATACCTGCCAAAACCCGCCATAATGAGGTGGCTCCAAATCAATTTGAACTTGCTCCGATATTTGAGGAGGCTAATCTTGCCAATGATCATAATCTTCTGCTGATGTCGGTGATGAATGAGGTGGCACGCCGTCATAATTTCCGTGTACTGCTTCATGAGAAGCCGTTTGCAGGGATAAACGGTAGCGGTAAGCACAATAACTGGAGTCTTGGGACTGATACGGGTAAACTGTTGTTCTCCCCGGGAAAGACGCCGAAGCGCAATTTGGAATTTATTGTGTTTGTCAGCAATGTCATGTCGGCAGTGCATAAGCATAATGCATTGTTGAAAGCCTCCATTATGTCGGCTACTAATGCCCATCGTCTTGGTGCCAATGAGGCTCCTCCGGCAATAATCTCAATGTTCCTCGGAAGTCAGTTGACACAGATACTTGACAGTATCGAGAAGAACGAGACTGATTCAATCATTCTTGAAGGCAAAGAGGGTATGCGTCTTGACGTAAGTCAGATACCGGATCTTTTGATAGATAATACCGATCGTAACCGTACCAGTCCGTTCGCATTTACCGGAAATAGATTTGAATATCGTGCGGTGGGTTCATCAGCCAACTGTGCATCAGCACTCATTGCATTGAATGCGGCTGTAGCTGTCGAACTTGATGAATTTGCAGATCGTGTGGAGAAGCGAGTGGCATCGGGAGAGAATATTGATAAGGTTCTTCTTGATGAGGCACGTGAGAATATCATACGTTCTCGTGCTATTCAGTTTGATGGAAACGGCTATAGCGAAGAATGGAAGGAGGAGGCGAAACGTCGGGGTCTTGACACAGAATCTTCGGCGCCGTTAATGTTTGACAAATATATGGAACCCTCTACCATTGATATGTTCAGGAAAGCGGGTATCTTCAGTGAGAAGGAACTTGAGGCAAGGAATGAGGTGAAATGGGAGATGTATTCCAAGAAGCTTCAGATAGAGTCGCGTGTGCTTGGGGATCTTGCCATCAATCATATTATTCCTGCTGCTATCACTTATCAGAGATTACTGCTTGACAATGTGTATAAGATCAAGCAATTGTTTGATGAGTCAACCGCACGAAAGATCGGTGGTCAAGACATGCTCACTATTGAGCAGATTTCGGAGCACATGAGTGCTATAAAGTCTCTTGTAGAGAAGATGGTAAGTTCGCGTCATATCGCTAATAGGAAGCCGAGTGAACGTGATAAGGCAATTGCATATCATGATACAGTTGCTCCCCTTCTTGAGGAGATTAGGATGCATATAGATTCCCTTGAGCTTATGGTTGACAATGAGATCTGGCCTCTCCCGAAATATCGCGAGCTGTTGTTTATACGCTAAGTCTTTATTATTAAGCGTTTATGGGGTGATTCATGATGCTATGAGTCACCCTTGTTTTTGATGCAAATGTTAATTAATATTAAAGTTGGATTTTTTTTATGTTTTATAGCATTGTTTTGAAAAATAATTTGTAATTTTGCAGTGAGTTTTTCATGGTATTAGATTTTAAGGTTAACAGAAGATTGGTTGTCGGGATGACAATCAATTTTTTTACGCCTTTTGTTTCGGTATTCTTATCAAATGCGAGTTTCTTAGGAATTGCGGATCCGGATAAATCCGATTCTGACACCATGAGGTGAAATATCGGAATACTTACTGTTTAAACTGCACCTAAGTGTGAATTTCCAACAGGATCGTATAGCTGACCTGAATTTTCAGGATGTCGTATCGGAATGATGTTTCACTGTCCAATATCCAAAAGGATAGTTGCCATATCCGGTATGATAAACTGAATATAATTTTGTCTGAACATAATCATAGATTTAGCTTAAGCCAATCTTCGTGTTAACAAAATTAAATATTATGCCAGAAAACCTCTGCAAGAGTTAAATTTATGTTAAAAGATGAAATTATTTTATGTTTAATAACAGATTTTGAAAAATAATTTGTAATTTTGCAGTGAGTTTTTCATGGTATTAGATTTTAAGGTTAACAGAAGATTGGTTGTCGGGATGACAATCAATTTTTTTGTATATACACCAATGCCCAAATAAGGATTGTCTTTCACGAAAGGCGATTCTTTTTTATTGATGTAGAACCGGTGAAGAACGGGCTTCCTCTCCAGTGGGATCGGTGACGGAACTAAGACCCATTTCTTATGAGACTGGGTTTAAAGCTGACAACGAAGTAGAGCCAGTTTACGGAATTAAAGCAGACAAGGAATAACAATGACAAGAATAATTGAATTGTAAGCAATTATAACGGTCACTCTGAAATTTAAATGTTAACATAATTTTTTATATTAGATTAAAAGATGTTAAAGTATGATATTTTTTTTATGTTTTATAGCATTGTCTTGAAAAATAATTTATAATTTTGCAGTGAGTTTTTCATGGTATTAGATTTTAAGGTTAACAGAAGATTGGTTGTCGGGACGACAATCAATTTTTTTTTGTACTTATAGATAGGCTGAATGCGTTTGATGAGTTCGTTTTGTGTTATATTATTATGTTTTTTAACATATATTTTGTAATTTTGCGGTCTGAAACAAGAGATGCTTGTTTTAGGTTACAGAATATTAATAGCTAACTAACATCAGTCATTATGACACTTTCAGGTCCTATTGATTTTAAGCCGAAGTTGATTTCGGCATTGAGGGATTATTCGTTTACAAAATTTAAGAGTGACTTAATTGCCGGCATAGTCGTTGGCATCGTTGCTTTGCCACTTGCTGTAGCATTTGCAATAGCGAGTGGAGTGAGCCCGACTGTGGGACTTATAACAGCAATAATTGGGGGATTTCTGGTATCGGCATTGGGAGGTTGTTCTGTTCAGATCGGTGGACCCACGGGTGCATTTATAGTAATTGTCTACGGAATAATAGAAAATTTTGGACTTGAAGGTCTTGCAATCGCTACGTTTATGGCTGGCGTCATACTTGTGCTGATGGGGCTTTTCCATCTCGGCACAGTTATAAAGTTCATACCATATCCGATAGTAGTGGGGTTTACTGCGGGTATAGCCTTGACAATCTTCTCCACTCAGATGAATGACTTTTTCGGGCTTGGACTTACAAATATGCCTGCGGCATTTATTCCAAAATGGGGGATGTATTTTAGTAATTTTGGTAATATCGACATAGTGTCTACGATTGTTGGGGTGGTGTCATTGCTAATAATCATTTCCGTACCGATGATTTCCAAGAAATTACCAGGAGCATTGATTGCTATAATTCTTGTCACACTTGGGGTATGGTTGCTTAACAGCAATTTTCCGGAATATCATGTGGCGACTATTGGAGACCGATTTGGCGATCTGGTCACTACAATACCGGCACCCAAGGGTTTTGTGTTCTCAATGGATACTATCAATCTTCTATTGCCGTCAGCATTTACGATTGCAGTTCTCGGCTCAATAGAATCATTGCTTTCGGCTACGGTAGCAGATGGTATCACCGGATCTAAGACCGGATCGAATACGGAATTGATAGGTCAAGGTGTGGCAAATATGATGGTGCCGTTCTTTGGCGGTATCCCTGTCACGGGAGCAATAGCCCGTACCATGACAAATATAACCAATGGTGGACGCACGCCGATAGCCGGGGTCATTCATGCGATAGTGCTTTTGGTAATATTCCTGTTCATGATGCCACTTATCAATCTTGTTCCGATGGCTTGTCTTGCTGCGGTACTTATAGTGGTGAGCTATAATATGAGTGGTTGGCGTACTGTAAGGGCAATCCTTAAGAATCCTAAGAGTGATGTCACTGTGCTTGTGGTCACGTTTCTTTTGACAGTAATATTTGACCTAACAATAGCGATAGAGATTGGACTGCTGCTTGCTGTGATACTGTTCTTGCGTCGAGTTACGGAGAATGTCCAGATTAAGGTGTACAGCGAACAGCTTGACATAGCGGAGGGGACAGAATCCACTTCGCATGAGGTTCTTGATGTTGCGAAGGGAGTGCAGGTATATGAGATAGATGGACCGTTCTTCTTTGGAATCGCTACAAAGTTTGATGAAATGATGCGTACCACGATGGGAGATAAGCCCAAAGTCAGAATTATAAGAATGCGAAAAGTGCCGTTTATTGATGCGACAGCTGTGCATAACCTTGAAATCCTGATAAGGGCTTCACAAGAGGAGGGTATTCATGTAGTGCTTTCCGGAGTAAATGATAATGTCCGAAGCGTACTTGAGCATGTAGGTATCGATAAGCTGATAGGAAAGGATCATATATGCCCCCATATATCATTAGCGGTGAAGATGGCCAATAAGATAGTCTGGCAGCTTGATGAGGAGACTTCTGTTGCAGAATAATAAGAAGAACCAGGCAGATGCTTTTGATCGGATTTGCGATCCGATTACTTGACACACACTGAATTTGTACTTATTATCAATGAATATATACAACCGATTATACATTAACTGCGGCATCAGAATATGCCGCCGTTAATGTATAATCGGTTGTATAAGTACGGGGGATTGTTATATCTCGAATCGGTTTTCGGCGAGCTCTGGCAGGAGTGCGAAATCAAGCACGTCTTCCACGGTCTCGACAAAATGGAACGTCAATCCTTTGAGATATTTTGAGTTGATCTCTTCAATATCTTTTCTGTTGGCTTCTGAGAGGATAATATCTGCAATTCCTGCACGTTTTGCGGCAAGGATTTTTTCTTTTATTCCTCCTACCGGAAGCACTTTCCCCCGCAATGTTATTTCTCCGGTCATTGCTGTCTTCTCGCGAACTTTCCTACCGAGGAAAGCGGAGGCAAGAGATGTTGCCATTGTCACGCCGGCAGATGGTCCGTCTTTCGGGATCGCACCTTCGGGCACATGGATGTGGACATTTGCCTTTGTAAACAATTCTGAGTCAATACCAAGCTTACGGGCATGAGCCTTAAGGTATTGAAGGGCAATAATCGCCGATTCTTTCATTACATCACCAAGGTTTCCGGTAAGTGTGAGTTTCTCACCATTTCCCGGAGATAGTGACGACTCGATGAATAGAATTTCACCACCCACCTGGGTCCAGGCGAGTCCTGTAACTACTCCGGCAAACTTATTGTTCTCATAAATGTCGGGATTGACCTCTTCTTTGCCGAGAAACTCCTTTACAAGTTTTGTGGAGATTAGTTTTGGATATTCCTTTCCGGAAGCTTTTAGCCTGGCTACTTTTCTCAGAATCTTTGCAATGGTTTTTTCAAGGCGTCTTACTCCAGATTCACGGGTGTAGCGTTCGATGATATACTCAAGAGCATTCTTCTCAAATGAGATTTTATCCTCTCCCAATCCGTGGTCTTTCAAAGATTTCGGCACAAGATGCCGACGTGCTATCTCAATTTTTTCCTCAGGGATATATCCTCCGATTTCTATTATTTCCATACGGTCAAGCAGTGGACCGGATATTTCGGAGAGATTATTGGCAGTGGCAATAAACATGATGTGCGAGAGATCATAGTCACAATCAATGTAATTATCATGGAATTTTCCGTTTTGTTCGGGATCAAGCACTTCGAGTAGAGCAGTAGATGGATCACCTTTAAAATCCTTGCCAATTTTGTCAATCTCATCCAAGACGAAAACAGGATTACCGGTGCCGCATTTTGAGAGGGCAGCCAATATCCTTCCGGGCATCGCCCCGATATAGGTGCGTCTGTGTCCGCGTATTTCAGCTTCGTCATGTAGTCCGCCTAAAGATACGCGTGCGTATTCTCGTCCGAGAGCATCAGCTATAGATTTTCCGAGGGAAGTCTTTCCAACTCCCGGAGGTCCGTATAAGCATATAATAGGTGCTTTCATATCTTTACGCAGCTTAATGACAGCCATTTGCTCGATTATACGTTCCTTTACCTTTTCCAGCCCGTAGTGGTCACGGTTAAGTATTTTCTCTACTTTTGACAAAGAGAAATTATCCGGAGAATAATGATTCCACGGCAAGTTAAGCAAGGTGTCAAGATATGAGTATTGGATTGAATATTCCGGATTCTGAGAATTGAACCGTTCTAATTTTTTCAATCCTTTCTCAAAATGCGTCTGATTCTCCTTATTCCATGTTTTCTCGGCAGCTCTTGCCATTAATTCATCTACATCAGAATTTTCAGAGACATTTCCAAGTTCATCTTGAATTGCTCTGAGTTGCTGTTGGAGAAAATGCTCCTTCTGCTTCTGATTCAAGTCCTCGTGAGTGCGTTGGTGTATACTTGCCTGGATGGCGAGTTTTTGCAGAGAAAGATCAAGGTCTTTCAAGAAACTCTCAAGAAGGTCTTTAAATGTGTTGCTATACAGAAGTTTCGCTCTTTCCTCAATAGATAGTGGAGAATTGGAAGCCATGAAATATATGGCGAACTCAGGTTTCTCATTAAGACCTTTTAAAGAATCGGAAATACGTTCTCTATCATGGTCGGGTATATATGACAATATATTTTCGTATGCGTCCCGTATATTTTCCCATAAGCAATCCACCTCGTAAGAGTTATCATCAGTTTCGATTTGAGGCATGATTTCTATTTCAGCAGAAAGCCATTCGGATTCTTTTGTCAGACTCATTAGCTTTGCCCGTAATCCGGTGCTTACGAATGCTACCGGAGTGGTCCCCGGCATTCTTATGATTTTGACAACTTTGCAGATTATCCCGACATTATAGAAGTCTTTTAATTTAGAAGGAGTCTCAATATTCTCCTTCACAGTGACGGCGAAGAGCGTGGAACCTTTTTCATAGGCATCTTTGACGAGCGTTTCCAGATACTCGTTTTCCAATTTCACCGGTTGAGGCATTCCCGGGAATATCACATTGTCGACCAAAGGGAGCAATGTCACATTTGAGGCATCAAAAGAGAAGGAATTGATGTCGTCGGCTGATGGAATCTCAGCTATGAATGAACCGCTGACATTGAAATCAGCAGATTCAGCAGAATATAAAGGGTATTTCTTTCTAAGCATAGTGCAAAATTAGTCAAATCTATCCATACATAGGTAAAGGGAGTTGTGAAATTAATTGAAAAAACAGTTTTTTTATCCGATTGTATCATTATTGAGTGAAGGATAGGGCAAGTTTATCATAATAATAAATGTAATATGATAAATTCTGATTATCTTTGCATCATGAAAGCAGGAAAATTTCATTTCAAACAATTTTCAGTGGGTCATGGTCATGGCAGTATGAAAGTTGGTGTTGACGGTGTTATGGTTGGAGCATGGTCATCGGCTTCCGGCAAAAGGATACTTGATGCCGGAACCGGTTGCGGTCTTATAGCATTGATGCTTGCTCAACGTAACCATGCTGCTGAAATTCTGGGTATAGACATAGACTCAGCCTCAGTGGATGAGGCTCAATGTAATTTCAAGGATTCTCCATGGAGTGACAGATTGCAGGTGCGGCAAGAGTCGTATGTGGATTTTTCACCGGAAGGATATGGATTTGACCTGATAGTAAGTAATCCGCCTTATTTTGATTCCGGAGTCACCGACCTTACGACAACCCGCATAGCGGCACGTCATCAGGGTGAGTTTTCTCCATACGTATTGTTGGAGAGATCGCCTAAGCTTTTGGCAGATGGAGGAAGAGTGGCAATGATAGTGCCGTCGGAGTTCTTTGATAAATTAAGAGATTGGGGCATATCGTTGGGATTGGTTCTTGTCAGAGCGATGTTTGTGAGGAATCATCCGGAGGCTTCTGTAAAACGTGTATTGATGGAGTTTTCCAAAGATGTTGATGAGGGATGCCATGTTTCTGTGAAAAGGGAAGAGGTGCCTATGTTGACAATGTTTCAAGATGAAGGTATTCCTACAGATGATTATAGAAATTTGTGTGGAGACTTTTACCTTAAATTTTGAATTGGGATGATTTATGGAAATAGGGAATCATAAGGAAAGGAGAATTGATAGGAAATGTTAAATAGTTGATAGGATTAAACTATTTGACGATTAAATTGTCAGACAATAAAGTAATGAATCAAGAAACGAGAGCTTGTCTCAGTCAGAGAGGCTCATAATACAAAAAAGATTATGAAAAATCAACTGATACTTTCTGCATTGGTGGCGTTGGGGACGCCCGTGCTCATGGCACAGGGCTATTTTGACGACGACATCTATTATGATCCTAAAAAGGATCAGACGACTTCGTTTCAAAAGAAGAAAAAGAAGTCAAACTACATTGCCAATATGGCAGACATGGACGTCGATACCTATAATCGTCGTGGAGAGCAGTATTATGCCACTCCGATAGATACTATTGGCGCGTATGCTGAAAATGGGGAGGATTTTGTCTATACCCAACAGATACAGAAATATTACAATCCCACCATTGTTGTAGATAATGCCGATGTGCTTGGCGATTTGCTTGCCAATTCTTATGGCAACGTAGAGATAGTGATCGACAATAATGGACTGCCGATATTTTCTCCATATACATACTCACCGTGGAGTTATCGTTACTATCCGGGTTGGGGCTTTAATGCCGGTCCATGGGGATGGAGCGTAGGATTCTATGATCCATGGTATTCATGGAACTGGGGGTGGAATTGGGGACCATCTTGGGCATGGGGTCCGTCTTGGACATGGGGACCATCCTGGGGCTGGGGTCCGTCTTGGGGTTGGGGACCATCCTGGGGAGGACCTGTCGGTGGAGGTCGTCCGCCAATGGCGGATTGGCGTCCTTCCGGAAATCGTCCTTCGGCACCACGTCCGGGTTGGTCATCAACCACGCGTCCCGGTGGAAATCTTGCTCATCGTCAGCCTTCCCGACCCAGCACTTCCGGACGTCCGTCATCTGGTTCACGCCCGGGTAATATGTCACAGGGGGGATCAATACCACGTCCAGGAGGTAGCACCGGTGTTGTCAATAATAATGGCAGGTGGGAATACAACACAAGTGGCACAACAGGTCATCGTAAGGCCGGCACAGGTGTCATAAATACGGGACGCGGCAACGATAACCGGAATACGGGAACAAGGGTAGACCGGAATACGAACACCAATACCAATCACCGTAGCTATAATACAAATAGAAATACCAATACGAATACCAATCGTAATACGAACTATAATAATAACAGAGGGTCGTATAATACGGGTAGAGGTACCGGAGGATTCGGTGGCGGACGTAGTACAGGCGGACGTAGCACAGGCGGACGCAGTACCGGAGGCGGTTCTCGAGGACACCGTTGATTACTGTCGAAACAATATTCAGCCTTACAAGATCGGGGGCACAAAACTTTTGGGCTCCCGATTGTTATATAATATAGAAGGTCATAATGATCTTTATCAACAGTGAGTCAAGGATGCGTATTGTTGACAGGGAGTTAAATTTTCATATTGTCTTATTATTTGCTTTATCGCGCAATGAATAAATCAGTATTTATATTAAGTGCCATTCTCTCAGGAGCGGGGATGGCTTATGGTCAAGGAGCAATTGATGCTTACCGTATCTCACAACCAGACATGAAAGGTACTGCACGTTTTATGGGAATGGGTGGAGCATTCAGTGCGTTGGGTGGTGATTTATCAACCTTGTCACAGAATCCTGCCGGTATAGGTATATACAGGAGTAATGAGGTGGGATTTACAGTGGATCTTGATTGTCAAAGCTCAACGTCAACGTCTCAAGGTATCAGTAATGATATGAGCCAGACAAAGTTCCTTCTCAATAATATTGGAGCGGTGTTCACGATGCGTCTCCCCAGCATGACGTTTCCGAATGTAAATTTTGGTTTTTCCTACAATAAAGCGGCCTCATTCAACAGGGTTTATGGCGGAAACATACCAAAGTTATCCAATTCTTTGAGTAACTATATTGCCGGGATTGCAAATGGAGAAGGACTAACGGAGAATGACTTATCGACAACGGATGATTATGACCCATATAATCCAACAGATGGAGGATATGTCTTTCCATGGCTTCCGATATTGGGTTATGACGGTTACTTGATAAATCCTACAGGAAGCGGATCAGACACCCAATGGTTTGGACAATGGGGAAATGGCACATCTGGCACAGGCTCTTTTAAGGTGCATGAGAAAGGTGCTGTAGATGAGTATAACATCGCCATAGGTGGAAATATATCAAATGTGGTGTATTGGGGTATGAACTTTGATATCGTTAATATGAACTACACGATGCAAAGTCTCTGGTCGGAGAGCCTGAACGATGCCTATGTCCCGGGATTGAACAATGAGATTGTTAGGGAGAGTGCGGATTGGCGATTGGGAAATTATTATAACGTTCATGGAAGTGGTTTCAACTATCAGTTTGGCTTGATATTGAAGCCTATTCAGGAACTACGTTTCGGATTCTCATTCCATACCCCGACTTGGTATAATCTGACTGAAAATTTCGGAGCAAGCATAGATTATACGTATGGCGGGAATGAAAGCGGGGCTGTTGATACCAATGGCGGCTATCTTGGAGAGAATGAGATGTGTTTCCGGACACCGTGGAAGTTGATTGCCGGAGTGGCGGGAGTAATAGACAATCGTCTGATTCTATCGCTTGACTATGAATGGGCGAGCTATGATAAGATGAAATTTTCCGATCCAGGCAGTTATGGAGTCGGTTCCGGCTGGGGTGGAGATTGGGACTATGATTGGGATCCTTGGTATGGACCAGCCAAAAACCGAGCAGGAGAACTTAAGCCACGTGGATTTGGAGATTACGAAAACAATTCATTTTCCGATACAAACAGTGATATCCGTAATTATTACCGTTCAACAAATACTATACGTGTCGGCGCAGAATACCGAGTGACGCCTTCGTTCAGCCTCCGTGCCGGGTATAGCTATACCACTTCTCCGGTAAAACAGAATGTGGCAGACAATAAGGAGATTATCTGGACTTCCGGCACAATGCCGAATTACAGGTTTGATAATCACACAAGCTACATCACATGTGGAGCGGGTTATCGTTATCAGAGATTCTATGTAGATCTTGCATATATCTATAAGAATATGTCGTCAGAGTATCATGCCTACACGCCGGATGTGGATAACGGCACAGTCATCCCATCGCCTCAGGCAAAACTATCGTTGAATAATAGTCAGATAGTTTTGTCAGCAGGATTAAGATTCTGATAGAAATATACCTGAAAAGTTTATATAACTTCAAAAGAAAAAGGGGTTTCCAAGTGTGAAGGAAACTCCTTTTTTTGTTGGGTTACAATTTATGACACAAAATAAATATTGGAGTCTTATCCAATCTTGAGGCATAAAGAAAATCAAGATCTCCTTCCTTTACTCCAAGCTGCTTCCTGAGAATATCCGGAGCCACGGGATAATTCCTTGTTACGATATTTATTGGTTTCCCATGTAGGCTTTTCCGACTTTTTTTATCAGGCAGAGAATCAATCAATAATTTTCTACCAGGGAAATCAGGAATAAACTCTGTGGATACAAACAGATGGGATGATGGGGAAAGTTTTTTTATTGATGGGTAGCTGGTTGAAAGAGCATTCCAAGGGGCAAGTTTCATCATGGGAGCGTTAGGTTCGTATATGTAATTCCCCGGAGATATGTCTTCTTTCCCGGCATATAATATACCATTATATATAGAATTAATTGGATTGTCGGTTGAGATGTCATTATATGATTGGGGAACGCATGTCAGCCGATCATTTATCCGAGGAATTTTATATGTGAAACGACTGGAGATTTCTCCATTATTATTTAAATCGACTGCTTCAGCAACTATCGGGATAGGATTATCCTCAGAATTGTAGCATAGGTTGTTTATTTCCACTAAAATCTCCTTACATTCACCCATCACGCTTACTGCCCGTATGGCTGTAAGGTCGGGAATATCTCTTATGGTCTGAGAGATGTCGAGTAGAGGGGATGCTTTTATAAATATCCTGTCTGCCTTATTTCTTAACTCTTTGATCAGAGGGATGACGTCAGGTTGGCAGTCTTTGAAATTGTATACCCGACCGTTTTTATTTCTACGAGCCGGATCAATAAATACAGTGTTGAAATGATTTCTTGAATCAGATATGAATCGCACAGAATCGCCGTTGACAACTGTTATGTTGAATAGACCAAGAATTTCTTTATTGTATGTAAGTGCTTGAAATCTTTCCGGATCAAGTTCGCAAGCAATCAAAGAGCCGGAGTTGCGGGCAATTGCAAACGCATCAATTCCCAATCCTGAGGTCATATCAATAGAACGCTCCGAATTTCCTATAATGGATGCATGGAATGTCGCAATGCTTTCATGAGAGGCTTGCTCTGCTGCCAATATTGAAGGGAAAACCACATTTGAGTTTGACAGGAAGTTTTTCATTTTTATGGCATATTTACGCCGACATTCGATCTGGAGCAATGCGAAGTCCAGATCGAAAGGCAGACTTTTGCCATGATATTTAAGTTTGAGTCTTGACAGATCTTCTTTAGCATTTACTTCAATAAACTCAAAGAAAGTTTTATCGTATGAATTTATTTTCATTTGATGATTCGTTAAATGACTTAATTGCAGATTCTACCTGCAAGTGCAAAATTAATGAAGAGTTGGAATATGTCAAAATAAATACAGAGATGTTGCGTATAATATAAAGAAGTCTGGAACACTTCAGAAGAAATAATATATAATTGTAGAAATGTTAAATTTTGCAGCAATAGATTTTGAAACCGCCAATGGCAACGCATGCAGCGTATGTAGTGTCGGTATTGTCGTGGTTAGAAACGGCCGTATAACAGATAAACGATATAGACTGATTCATCCGGTGCCTAATTATTATAATCCGAGAAATGTAATGGTCCACGGATTAACCCGTAGTGATACGGATGCCGCTGATACGTTTCCGGAGGTATGGGCAGAATTATCGCCATTATTGGAGGGTCTTCCATTAGTAGCACATTTCAGTCGTTTTGATGAAGGATGCCTGAAAGCAGCACATAAGAGATTTGAGATGACCTATCCTAACTATAAATTTTATTGTACTTGTGAAGCATCACGCAAGGTCTTCGGTAAAAGATTGCCCAACCATAAATTGCCAACAGTCGCGAAAGAGTGTGGGTATGACCTTTCAAATCATCATCATGCCCTTGCTGATGCAGAAGCAGCAGCTGTGATAGGTATGAAGATATTATAACCGGAATTGTGCAGTATGGACAATATTGATATAATCTATGCATTTAAATTTTATAGTATAATTCAAAATCCTTTTTTATTCCAAATGTGTTATAGAAATGATTCCAAAATTCGTTAAATTTGGTTATTTCACCCATATATTACGGAATAAAAAATAAAATTTATTAATTTTGTAGCATATACAGAACCAGATGAAAAAAAATAGTCAAAATATATTCCTGTTTCTTCTTTTCTCATTGCTGTTATTTCCGGATTGTCTTTACGGAAAGAAAAATCATAAGCAATTTACAGTGGTCATCGATGCCGGACATGGTGGTAAGGATATCGGTGCTGTAGATAATGGCGCGAAGGAAAAGAATATAAACCTTGGCGTGGCATTACAGCTTGAAAAACTTCTGGAGAAGAAGCTGAAAGATGTCAAAGTTGTTATGACGCGAAAGGATGACCGCTATCTGACGCTTCAACAACGTGCTGATATAGCTAATAAATCAAAGGGGAACCTATTCATATCGATCCATACAAACTCGGTAGATAAGAGTAATAAGAACCGAAAGACAATTTCGGGAGCGTCGGTATATGCATTAGGTCTGCATAAGGATGAGAATAATATGCGTGTGGCGCGTAGAGAGAACTCCGTCATAGAGCTTGAAAGCAATTATAATCAGAAGTACAGTGGCTTTGATCCAAATAAGGATGAATCGTATATTATTTTTGAGATGGCACAGAAAAAAAATCTCAGTAAGAGTATACGATTTGCCGAGATGGCACAGAAAGAACTTGTGGATGCCGGACGAAAGGATAGGGGAGTGCATCAGGCAGGATTTTGGGTTCTGTGGGCGACATCGATGCCTTCCGTGCTTATAGAGTTGGATTTCATCTGTAATCCTAAAACAGCAAAATATCTTGCTTCCAGCCAAGGAGAAAAGGAACTTGCCGGAGCAATATTCAATGCGTTGAAACGATATTATGATAGTTGGGAAGCGGGGGAAAAGAAGCATCTGTCGGAATCATTGCCGGAAATTGAAGAGCCGGGAGAGTCTGTGGCCGGAGGAGACGTGACTTATGTGGCAAAAATCCCGAGTGCAGTCAAACGGCGTAAGGGCGTAGCCCCTTCAAAATCAGGCTCCCAACAATCGGAATATACAGTGGCAAAGCGTCGTCGTCGCAATGAAGCCTCAAGAGTGGCTTCAGATAATAGAAATCTGGAAACCTCTTCAATCCCATTGCATAGCGAACGAGAAAGAGAGGCCTCTTACATAGCCTTTACATCGGAGTCGACGGAATCTATCCAAGAGACAAATGCCTTAAGCGATGAAGGTGTGGATAAGAAAAGCAAAAAGAAAAAGAAAAAAGATAAGAAAAAGAAAGAAAAAAAGGGAAGAAAGTCAAATGCGCACAACGCAAAGACGGATAAATTTGTTAAAGTATATAAAATCCAAATATTAGCATCCGCCGATCGGCTCAAGCAAAACAATCCACGTTTTTGTGGTCTGTCTCCTATATCCACGTATGAAGAAAAAAATCTGTACAAGTACTATTATGGAGAGAGCACAGATAAACGGGAGATTGAGACAATGCTAAAGGACGTGAAAAAGAAAATTCCGGACGCGTTCATAATATCATTGATGAAGAGTGAGAAGACGGCAAAAAAATGATTCTAACTATGAAAAAAGTATTTACAAGGGAATTTATCATCGGACTATCCGTGATTGGGGCAATAGTCATTCTGTTTTTTGGAATAGACTATCTGAAAGGGATAAATCTGTTTAAGCCTGCAAATTTCTACGTAGCGTCCTATTCGAATGTGGCGGGTCTTGAAGTTGCAGCTCCTGTGACGATTGACGGATACAAGGTAGGTCAGGTAAGGGAGATTAATTTCAATTATGAGAATCCCGGGCATATAGATGTGTTGCTGGCCTTGAATAAATCATTGCGTATCCCCGAGGATTCAAAGGCAGTAATAGCCACAACATTACTTAGTGGGGCATACGTTGAGATTAAGCTTGGTAAGAGCACTAAGATGGTGGAGGTAGGTTCTAAAATAGAGGGTTCGGTGACACCTGATATGATGGCCAGTATTTCCGATAATCTATTGCCATCAGTGGGTAGCATACTTCCAAAGGTAGACAGTCTGCTCAGCAGCCTTAATACTCTTGTGTCAGATCCGGCATTGCTTAAATCAGTGCAACGTCTTGATGGAATAACGAATGATCTGAGCCAGGCTACAAATGGTCTTAGTGCCGTCATGAAAAGGGATGTTCCCCGCCTTATGGGAAGTACGGGTCGCACTGCTGCAAATCTTGATACTATCACAAGAAATCTTGGCGAATTGTCGTTACAGCTCAAGCAACTTCCAATAGGAGCTACCGTTGACAATGTTAATGAACTTACCGGGAATCTTGCAAAATTCTCAAACCAGCTTAATAATCCAAATTCCACATTGGGAATGCTGATGAATGATCCCGAATTGTATGAGAGGATAAATAAGGTGAGTGCAGATATAGATTCGCTTCTTATAGACATACAGAAGAATCCTAAACGGTATATCAGTATAAAATTGCTCTGATAATTGTTCTAATAATTGTGGTTGGCTTGTATTATTTGTAGGGAATCTCTACATGCAACCAGAATAACAATAAATGATAAATAGAAACTAAATGATAAATAGAAATCCTCTTCGGAATTTTAATTTCCGGAGAGGATTTTTGTAGATATATAACATTGAATTGCAAGATATTGTAAATAAATTGAATTGTGCAAATGTAAAAACTATTTTTTATGTGTTTTTTTTGTAGTTAATTTGCACTCGCATTTGCATACTAATGGTGGAAGATTTCAAAATAAAATGGGACCGTTGCCTTGAGATAATCAGAGGCAGTATAGGGGAAACCAAGACATCAACTTGGTTTTCTCCGGCACGTCCGTTGCATTTTGAGAACAATCGGCTTACTCTTGGGATTCCCTCACGTTTTTTTTATGAGAAGTATGAGGATGAATTCTACTATATATTATCGAGTACATTAAAGAAAGTATATGGCGATAATGTGCAGCTTGACTATGAGCTTTTTATAATCAAGAATGATACGGATTCTAAAGTCAAGATAAAGGCATCGCAAAGGAGTGAGGATGTCAAAGGTAAGCTGTCGCAAATAGTGACACCACCACGTCCGTCAGCCGGATTAAATAAGGGATTGAAAGATGAGTTTGATCCACAGTTGAATGAATCGCTTACATTTGAGAATTATTGTATAGGAGGGAGCAACAGATTGCCCTACACTATAGCTGAGTATATCGCAAATAATCCTGGGAAGAATGACTTTAATCCCTTTTTCCTTTATGGTTCTGTAGGAGTCGGAAAGACACATCTGAT
The DNA here is from genome assembly GCF_004793975.1 of Lepagella muris. Classification (NCBI taxonomy): domain Bacteria; kingdom Pseudomonadati; phylum Bacteroidota; class Bacteroidia; order Bacteroidales; family Muribaculaceae; genus Lepagella; species Lepagella muris. The sequence continues at coordinate 77,633 of NZ_SRYB01000005.1, read as the reverse complement.
TCAGGCTATCGGCATAAGAGTGAAAGAGCGCAATCCGAAGGCGAAAGTTCTTTTTGTAACTTTACGACAATTCCAAAATCTTATGGCTAATGCCACAATACATAAGCAGATTCCAAGTTTTCTAAATTGGTTTCAGCAGATGGATGTGCTTTTGATAGACGACTTGCAGGAGTTGAGCCATAAGGATGGAACTGCCAACGTATTGTTCCCAATCTTCAATCATCTTCACCAGAATGGTAAGGCATTGGTGTTTACTTGTGATCGACCTCCAATGGAACTTGATGGCATTGCCGATCGTTTGATAGACCGCTTTAAATGGGGTATAACAGAACAGTTGCCTAAGCCAGACCTTGCATTGCGAAAAAAGATTCTTACATTTAAGGCATCAAAGAACGGTCTGAATCTTCCTTCAGATGTCATAGATCTTATAGCAGAGAGTGCCACCAATTCTGTTAGAGAATTGGAAGGTATTGTTATGGGCATCTATTTGCGATCAATAAAGCTTAATGTTCCGATAACTCTTCAGCTTGCCCAAGAAGTCATGCAGCATTCTGTGAAGAAGACTGAGCAGAAGATTATAAATTTTGACATGATAGTAGAGGCAACTGCAGATTATTATAAACTAAATCCGGATGTCATATTTTCTAAAAGCCGAATCCGAGATATAGCGGATGCCCGTCAGGTAATCATGTATCTTTGTCATAAGCTTACCTCACTTTCATCGTCAGCGATAGGTCAAAAATTAAATCGCCGTCATGCAACGGTTCTTCATGGAATATCAACAATCACAGACAGATTGCCATATACAAAGGAATTGTCGTTGGCAATTGAAAAAATAGAGGAAGATTTGAAACAATAAAAGGAAGTCAGTTCGACTTCCTTTTATTGTTTCAAATTTCATACTTGACTTTTTCAATGACAAGATTTAAATCAGAAGCATTCCCTCCGGCATTTATGATATATGGTAAATCTTCAGAAATGGATGATTCAAACTTATCGATATTGAATTCTTTTGAATTTAGAGATTCCCGATAGCACTTGACTGCCATTTTAAAGTTACCTGCTAAGAAATATGAATGTCCGGCATTAAGATGATCCTGAGAAGAGGCTATTCCAAGATCTACAATTCTGGAATAAGCAGCAATGCTTTTTTCAAAGTTCCGATTAATCATCTCGGCCCAGGCAAGAGCTCTAAGTGTGGCAGGCTTATCCGGTCGGATATAATCGGCGTGGTAATAGTGGGTTATAGCACTTGCTGTATCCCCATTTTCCAAGAGAGAATTTGCGGCACTCATCAATAGACTATAGTTCTCAGGATCAGAATTAAGAGCCTTTGTGTAGTATTCAGCAGCTTCATCAAATCTTCCGAGAATTTTATATGTAACTGCGAGTTGCTTAATGAGCCATTTGCTGTCAGGATTGAAGAGTTCGGCTTTGCGATACCATTTGATGGCTTCCGCCATATTCCCAAGACAACTGTAGCAGTATCCAATTTTTTGGAAGATAAGATGATCTGCAGGATTCTCTTTCTCCATCAGCATCAGCATAGGCAGGGCTTCCTTATAATATCCTCTTTTAAAATAGAATTCGCCGACAAGATTGACCATCTCCATTTCGGTGAGGATATCTTTGATGTATGGTAGCGATTGGAAATCAAGAGGATTACTGAATGGATCATTGAAATCATCTTTTTCCCGGAATAGTTTGAAGAAACGATAAATGTCGCGCACGTATCTTGTCACTTCAGAATCAAATTCGGGCACGCTTGATTTTAGATTACGATCGGCGATAGCCTCCTTTAGCTGTTCCATCTGCCCATTCATTTTCTCAGTCATCATTTTGCGTTGTTCTTCTGGAAGCTTACCTAAAGAGAATGCGAAAGAATATTTGTCGGAATTACACATGACACCTTCCATATCCAGCATGTCGGTCAATCCCCCAAGATTATTTAAGGCATCAGAGATCTCATTATGCTGTATGGAGAAAGGAAGGAACCAGTTTGATACTGTGTTGAAAAAGGGAAAACTTTTTAGATTTGAGAAAGCCACCATCATAACATCGCCGCCCTCAAGCTGCATTTCTGTCAATTCCTTTAGTTTGTCTCCAATGCCATTTTTATTGAGCAATTCCTCCCATTCAGGATTAACGTCGAGCATTTCCATGTCGGATTCTTCAGAAATATCCTTTAGCTTATGCAGAATTTCGGGACGAAGTTTCATAAGTTCGGGAAGCACTTCATTCTGCATTTTTGCAGAGATTCTTTCAGTGTCGCGAGTGCGTATTATATTCATTATCACTTCTCTCAGCCGTTGATACGTGATAATAGAGTCTTGCCATAGAGATAGGCGGGTCCTTATTTTTGCATCAGTCTTCACACGTTCTGGATTAGCCGCAACTACAATAAGAATTGCAACAAGAGCACGTGCCGATATTTTTTGATTTATGTCGGCCTCATATATATCGATCAGAGCGGTCAATGCATTCCTATCATAAAATGATAAGTTTCCCAGCATAAGGGCAGATATTATCTGGGCTTTATAGCTGAATGGTAAGTCGGAGTTTATGACTTCATCAGAAAGGAGATTATAATCCAGATGTTTCTCTCCAAACATAGTCCAAATAAAATTGAATATGGCGGAAAGTGTATCATCAAATTTTTTCTGGAATACTCTTGCACTGTCGGTGCCGCCAGCAAGCAGATATTCAGGATAAATTTGATGAATTTCATTGATAAGGCTTTTAAGATTCTCCTTGCGAATGTTTATGAAGCGTTTTGTAGATGAATATATATCAGAACTGTCTTTGATTACAGCATCTCGTAATAGCCTGTCGTTTAAAGAATGAAGTTCATCTTTTATACCAGAAAGCACATCATTCCTGCCATTGTCCTGATATCCCTCTATAAGATAATGGATCATATATTTGTAGGTGTCCTCAAGTCGATTGAGGCTGTCAGCGATAGCTGGTTCAGTATTAGAGGAAATCATTTCCCTCATAGTTTTAAAGACTATGTGCAGACTTCCCTTTTCAATGAGAGAGTAGAGCTTTGTATGTATGGAATTATACTTTCCGGATGCCATATTAATAATTATTAAAGACTGAATAAAATTGAGGTATAAGTGGTAGCTCAACCTTATAAAATGTTAAAAAAGATTTTATAAATATTGTTTTTATAAAGTTTCGCGAACATGCCATATACACGCATATACCTATAACAAATGTCGTGCCGAAAAGTATTGCCATGTAAAAAAACATATAAGTTTTATGAAAAACTATAGATTTATCCGTAATTAGTCGCTATTCTCATGAAAAAAAAGTAACTTTGTAGTCAGAAATTAAAAATAGACAAAATCCCAGTAAACAATGGTAATTCAAAGATGGCAATCTCTCCTTCTATTGGTGGCAGCGGCAGTTATGGGATGTTTCTCATTCTGTTCGTTAGGACAGATTCAGACAGCCGATTTCACTTATAATTTTACGAGCATGGGCTTCTATCAGGAAGGCATACCGACAAACGGAGTCAGCGCACAGATATTCCATACGTGGTATTTGTTTGCGGTGACATTTACAAGCATGTTGCTTCTGTTGATTGACATATTCCTTTTTAAGAACCTTCCACTTCAAAAAAAGGTGTGTCTCGTATCGCTGTTGTTCATAATCGCCTCATCTGCAACAGTGGCATATCTCGGTTATCAGAGTTTTCCTGGTGGAGAAATTGGTTGGTCTTCAGCAATTATCTGTCCGTTGATAGCTATTGTAGCAACAATCTCAGCATACGGATTGATGCAGAAAGATCATAATCGTCTTAAGGCGGTAGACCGTATACGGTGATCAAATATAATTAAAAACAATAAACGTTTCGACCACATACGTCATGGCAAAAGAATTAAAAGATCTCACAAAGCGTAGTGAAGATTATTCAAAATGGTATAATGAACTCGTAGTAAAGGCAGATCTTGCCGAGCAAAGTCCGGTAAGAGGGTGTATGGTCATCAAACCTTATGGCTATGCCATCTGGGAAAAGATGCAGCAGACTCTTGATAAGATGTTCAAGGAAACCGGAGTCCAGAATGCCTATTTCCCCTTGCTGATACCCAAATCCTTCCTTTGCCGTGAGGCAGAGCATGTAGAAGGCTTTGCAAAAGAATGTGCGGTAGTAACCCACTACCGATTGAAGAATGCACCGGACGGAAGTGGAGTCATTGTTGATCCGGCGGCAAAGCTTGAGGAAGAATTTATTGTGCGTCCTACTTCAGAGACGATAATCTGGGGAACTTATAAGAATTGGATTCATAGCTACCGTGACCTTCCTCTCCTGATTAACCAATGGGCGAATGTAATGCGTTGGGAGATGCGTACAAGAATGTTCTTGCGCACGTCAGAATTTCTCTGGCAAGAGGGTCATTGTGCTCATGCTACAGCTGAGGAGTCAGAGAAGAGGACAGTGCAGATGATCAATGTATATGCAGAATTTGCAGAGAAATATATGGCAATGCCAGTCATTATTGGGGTCAAGTCTGAGAATGAACGTTTTGCCGGAGCTGTGAATACATATACAATAGAGGCGATGATGCAGGATGGAAAGGCTCTTCAATCAGGCACATCACACAATTTGGGTCAGAATTTTGCTAAGGCATTTGATGTGACCTTTATGAATAAGGAGAACAAGCCAGAATATGTATGGGCAAATTCCTGGGGTGTTTCTACCCGTCTTATGGGAGCCCTCATTATGACCCATTCGGATGATAATGGTCTTGTGCTCCCGCCACATCTTGCGCCGATACAGGTGGTGATTGTGCCGATATATAAGAATAATGATCAGCTTTCGGAGATTTCAAAGGCGGTTGATCCTATTGTCGCAGAGTTGAAGAAACGAGGAATCAGTGTCAAGTATGATGATGCAGATAATCGTCGTCCCGGATTTAAGTTTGCCGACTATGAATTGAAGGGTGTGCCTGTGCGTCTTGCAATCGGAGCCCGTGATCTTGAGAATGGTACAGTGGAAATCATGCGCCGAGACACGCTTGAGAAGGAGACCGTTTCTCTTGATGGTATTGAGGATCGTATAGAAAAAGAGCTTGAAGATATTCAAAATTGTCTGTATAATAGAGCTTTGAAACTTAGAAATGAGCATACCTACGTGGTTGATTCTTATGACGAGTTTAAGGAGAAAATAGAGAATGGCGGCTTCTTCCTTGCTCATTGGGATGGCACTGTGGAGACAGAGGAGAGAATCAAAGAAGAGACAAAAGCTACGATTCGTTGTATTCCTCTTTCAGGAGAAGAGGAGGAGGGAGTCTGCATGGTTACAGGAAAACCCTCGAAAAGACGTGTCATAATTGCGCGAGCATACTAAATCAAAATATGTAAAAAAAGTCTTTTTGTCTTTTTTATAAAGGGCAAAAAGACTTTTTTTATTATTTTTAAAACTTTTGAAGCGTAAGGATTGTTAATAGAATAGAAGGAAGTATATCCTAATGTATTTCTTTTATATGCAACTAACGAGTATCATCATGAATCTAAGGGATAAACTCATTATTTTAAACATAATTGCAACAACTTCAGTGAGTGCTTATTCTGCGCCGTTGAGCGTGGAAGAGTATTGTGCACCAGGGGTTTCAGCACCTTTGGGAATAAAAGCCATAACTCCTCTTGCGGATGGAGAGACTTATGCTGCCATTAGTAATGATGGGCAGTCAATTGAAAAGTACAGCTACAAGACGGGACAGAAGACTGGCGATTTATTCAGTATATCCGGAATAAAAGGGGATCTGAAGATTTCGGATTTCGTGGGTTATGAAATCAGTGACAATGGAAGAAAGATATTGCTATGGAATAATGTCAATAAAATCTATAGGCATAGTTTCACTGCTGATTATTACGTCTACGACACAATGCGCTCGACGCTTGCGAAAGTAAGTGAGAATGGTCCTCAACGAAATGCCACGATGTCGCATGATGGCAGACTTGTGGCATATACACGAGACAATAATGTGTACGTATCCAATATAGATTATAAGACGGATATTGCCGTAACGAAAGATGGAGTGGTAAATCAAGTAATCAATGGCTCTCCGGATTGGGCGTATGAAGAGGAATTCAGTGTCACTAATACGATGCGTTGGAGTTCGGATGACTCAGTGCTTGCATTCATGCGTTTTGATGAGACGAAAGTGCCTACATATACTTTTGATGATTACCGTAGCTATTGTGATAATGATCCTTTGGGAGATCTTTATCCTGAACGCTATAGTTATAAATATCCATTAGCAGGTTTTCCCAATTCTGTTGTCAGTGTACATGCATATAATGTGGATAATCGTGTGACAAAAAAAATGGACTTGCCGATAACAGATACCGACTATGTGCCTTCACTTGAATTTGATGGTAAGGGAGAGCGACTGATGGTCATGCTTTTGAATCATGATCAGAATCATTTGCGTATTTTTAGCGTACATCCCGGCTCTACAGTTGGTAAGCAGATTTATTCAGAAACATCATCAGCATGGCTGAGTCCTTATGCATATCAGATGGTGAATTATGGTCCTACCTCCTTCATAATAGGAAGTGATCGCAGTGGGTTCCGTCATCTTTATGAATATGACTATACCGGCACACAAAAACGACAGCTGACCAAAGGTGATTTCTACGTAACAGATTACTATGGTAAGGATTCTCGTACAGGTATACATTATATGCAGACAACCTCGTTGGGAGCCATCAATCGTAATATTGCATCGGTAGATAGCAAGGGAGTCTTCAAATTGCTTAATAAAGAGGAGGGCACCGCCTCTGCAGTATTCAGTAGGAATTATTCATATTATCTACAGACCTATAGTAGCGCAAATGTCCCTACACAATATAAGCTATTCAATTCACGCAGTATAAAACTTGCAGATGTGCAGTTGAATAAGGAATATGCAAATAAGTATTCAGACGTGCCACGTATGGAATTCTTGAAAGTAAAGAATGCTGTTGGAGAAGAGATGGATGCTTATATAATAAAGCCTGTTGGATTTGATTCTTCAAAGAAATATCCTTTGGTGATGAGCCAATATAATGGACCGGAATCACAAGAAGTTAAAAACCAGTGGAAAATGGGATGGCAATTCTATTTTGCCTCTAAGGGTTATGTTGTGGCATGTGTGGACGGAAGAGGCACAGGTTTTCGAGGCAGGTCGTGGAGTGATGCTGTATATAAACAACTTGGTATAGTGGAGACAGAAGATCAGATTGCCGGAGCAAAGTATTTTGCAGGCCTGCCGTATGTGGATTCTTCTCGGATAGCATGCTTTGGTTGGAGCTATGGAGGCTACATGACGCTTATGGAACTTGGTTCAAAGCAATCACCTTTCAAAGCCGGAGTTGCAATGGCTCCCGTGACCGATTGGCGATTCTATGATTCTATTTATACGGAGAGGTATATGCTTACACCCGGACAGAATGCCACTGGTTATAATATGTCATCGGCGTTGTCATATACATCAAATGTCAAAGGGAGACTATTGATTATGTCTGGCACAAGTGATGATAACGTGCATTTTTATAATACTCTGAAATATGCCTCTAAATTAAATTCAGAAGGAGGGATATTCGATATGATGGCTTATGCCGGCTTTGAGCATAGCCTCGGTATGTGCAATGCACGTGTACAGCTTTATCGTAAAGTGCTTGATTTTCTTAATAAGACATTGTAAAATAGGAATATAGTCAAAAGAGCAATCTTATAATCGGTAATTGTAAATTTGATTGCCAATGGATATTGGATTTGTTCTTAATATAGCATAATTGATAAAGATCAAATTGCCGTATGAACGATTTTAATAAAGTAAACAGCATGCAGCTGTATAATTTATGGAAAAATTTGACAGTCGGATTGGTGACTGTCATAGCAATGATGACGTTCTCAAAATTGCTGCCGTTTTATTTCTCACCTGTGATAGCCATTATAGGTGCGGCATTTCTTTATGTCTATCTTTTTGGGACAAAGATGTCGTGGGGGTCATCATGTATGATCATCCCTTACGCAATGATGTATAGTCAGCTTGCCTATGCATTCGTTACTATATTATTAAATGTGCTTTATGCGTGGGGTGTCAAGATGATACCATCTGAAATTATATTTTTTAAAAATCCCTTTATTCCATCGCTGGTGTTTAATCCAGTCACGTTTATAGTATTGGTTATAATGTTGGTTCGTCGGCATTCTCTTCATCTTTGCGTGAATTGTCGCTTAAGGAATGGGGATTCTTTTGAACGAGGAATTCTTGGAAATATCCTGGAATCAGAGGCAAGACTTCAGTTGAAGAATCTTGCTATAATTTTTGGATTATTATCAGTGCTTGTATGGAGTTACTATCTAGTATTCTATGTTAATATCAATATTAATGCAAGAGACTGGTATATATTCACCTGGCTTACGATAATCTGCATAATAATGGATGTGCTTTATTTTGTGTCAAGATATTATAATCTGTATCTTGACATGAAGGAGAACAATGAGATTATCACTCCGGAAGAACTTAATGATATGACTGCGAAAACGTATCTTAGGTATTATGTCGTATGTGGCAATAATATTTATGTCGATTCACATGCCATAGATCCAAAGGCTGTATATAAAGAGGTGATAGACACTCCATTCTTTACGAAGCGTTCGATGAATGGTATTACTGCCGACGAGGTTAAACGTACTATAATTAATATGACCGGTTATAGCAACGGTGAGCTTAGGTTTTTCTTCGGTAGGAAATCTGCAGATATGAGTAAGCATAGTATTTTGCGTTATTTCTATTTCCTTGACGGAGATATAGAGGATTATCAGGATATGAATGTGGATGGTGAGTGGATGGATTATGAGAGGATAAAATATTTGTATTCACATAATCCTGGTAAATTGTCAGAGATGTCTGTGGCAGACACTACACGTCTTGCAACAATTATGCTTACCGAGAAGACGTTTGATGAGAATGGCTTCCGAAAATCTAAAATCAGGCTGTATAATCCATCGTTCAATCTATATGATGTAAGAAAATCAAATATAGATTTTCAAGATGACAAATGGATTGAGATTTCAATGTTTAATTCAGACGTCCCATTATTTCGGTTAAAAAGATGGTGGAGAAGATTGACCGGATCTGCCAGAAATAATTCATGGCAATGAAATTGGTGACAATCATCGGACCTACTGCATCTGGAAAGACAAGTAGAGCAGTAGAGATTGCAAAGAAGCTTAAGGGGGAAATCATCAGTGGAGATTCTCGTCAGGTCTATAGGAATATGGATCTCGGTACGGGGAAAGATATTGAAGAGTATGGAGATATACCTTACCATCTTATAGATATATGTAATGCAGGGGAAAAATATAATCTGCATCGCTATTTGAAGGATTTTCAAATAGCGATGCATTCCATACGTCTGAGGGGTAAGAATCCGATTTTATGTGGAGGTACAGGCTTGTATGTTGAATCCGCACTTAGTGGAATAACCATGCCTGATGTGCCTGAGAATAAAGAACTGAGACAACAACTCGCGGACTGTAGTCTTGAGAAACTTACAGATATATTAAGAGGCTATAAGGAATTGCATAATATCACAGATATCGATACGGTGAAACGTGCCATACGGGCAATAGAGATACAGGAATATTATCGGAATAATCCTTATGAGGCATGTGAAGCTGATAGAAGACATGCGAAACCTATAGATTCTGTCATAATAGGTATTGAAATATCTCGAGAAGATAGGCGTAGGCGTATATCGGAGCGACTTGATTCAAGATTGCAGGCAGGTATGATTGATGAAATCAGGAATTTGATAGATATGGGAGTGTCTCCGGATGACTTGATTTATTATGGGCTTGAATATAAGTTTCTCACGTTGCATGTGATAGGTAAGTTGTCGTATGAAGAAATGAGACGGCAGCTTGAGATTGCGATACATCAGTTTGCGAAGCGTCAGATGACGTGGTTTAGGGGAATGGAGAGGAGAGGTTTTACAATAAATTGGCTACCATATAATTTGCCGTCGGAAGAATTCCTATATAGGGTTGAATCTCTTCTGATTGAATAATAGATACGCCTGCATCATTTTAAGGATGCAGGCGTATTTGATATTATGAGGAATAATAATGTTTCAATGAGACTTGATAAAAGTTATCAAGTCTTTCGGGGTAAATTGCTTCCCTTTGAGCAACATTGATGAACGGTAAAGTTTACCGGAGAAGGTCACACAAAGATAGGCTGTGGCATAGAGTATAATTATCGACAGAATGGTCTGCCATATTGGAGAGACTCCGGAAATTGCATTAATTGTGCCGATGGTAGGGGATGTGAATGGGATATAGTTGCAAGCTGTTGCGAATGCTGAATCTCCATTATCAACGGCATACATGCCGATATAGAATGTGCCAAGCAGAATAAATGTGATGACTGTCATGTATGCTTGATTTTCGTTATCCTTGTCAGTGATTGCGCCACATGCAGCGTATAGGGATCCGAATAATATATATCCTCCGACAAAATAAAGAATTATCCAAAGTGTATAGATATATGTCTTGGGATTAGATAGAATTTCCCAAGGGATTGCAAATTGGAAAACCATATAGAATCCGATAATTGCAACCAATATCAGGCTTCCCCATACAATTAATTGCACAAGCCCCAATAGCCCGACAGAAATGATCTTTGCCAGCATCATTGTTTTCCCGTCAACGCAAGTGGATATAATTTCCATTATTCTATTGCACTTCTCTGTCTTTACCTTATTGAATATCATTGCGCCATATATCATGAGGAAAAATGTAAGGCAAGAGCCCATCATCATGCCGATTGCCTTTCCGGCAGTCATTTCTTCCGGATCCGGTTGGGTCGGGAGATCTTTCGCGACATTATTGAAGGAGTCGGCATCCTTTAATATGAATCCGAATATGATTCCAAATGCTATGATTATTAATGGGACAATGATTGTACTTATCCAGAATCCTTTTGACCTGACATCTGTCAGGAATTCATTTTTTATAATTAGGTTTAATTGCTTCATAGTTGACATTAATAACGTTTAACATGAGGTGTGCGTAAAATTGCTTTTCTCCTGAGAAGGCTGACCGGTGGTGTAGTTTAGGAATATGTCGTTTAGAGAAGGAAGTTTTTCCTCAAAATGCAGAATCTCCCCTTGTATGGATATTGCATTCAGTATATCCGTATTCCTTATACCCGGTTTCTTTATTATAGAATAGGCGTATCCCTTTCTTCCTTTTACAGGAGGAATTGTTTCAACGTTCTCAAGAAGAGAGGAATCCATTAGTAGTGGTATTGAAAGTTGATTCCGGGTAGTCAGTAAGAGCTCGGAAGTGCGATGCTGTTCCTTGATATCAGATATATCTCCTTTCACCAATAACTTACCATGATTAATGAGTGCAATCGAAGAACACATTTCTTCAATTGCCGGCATATTGTGGGACGACAATATTATTGTGGAACCTTTTTCATTTAATCTGGCAATCAGATCACGAAGTAATGCACCATTTATCGGATCAAATCCGCTGAAAGGCTCATCAAGAATCACAAGTTCCGGCTCATGTACGAGAGTGGCAATGATTTGCACCTTCTGTTGGTTGCCTTTCGAGAGTTCCTTTATCTTACGTTTCCCTTGGCCTGTAAGGTTGAATATTTCCATATATTCTCCCATCACATTCCTAAGTCTTGCTTTGTCGCCCCCTTTTAATTGACCGAAATATAATATTTGATCCTCTACCCTCATCTTGTCGTAAAGCCCTCTTTCTTCAGGCATATATCCGATATTTCGGCTTGCTTCAAGGGAAGCCGGTATGCCGTTTACAAGTACGGATCCGGCATCAGACACAAGGAGATTGTTAATTATGCGTAGAATGGTTGTTTTTCCGGCACCATTGGGACCGAGCAATCCACAAATTTCTCCTTTTGCAACGGATAGACTCACATTATCAAGAGCTTTAGTTGAAGCATAATGCTTCACAAGTCCGTCAATTTGAAGAATTTCCATTATTAAATATATTTATAGTTAACAAACGAATAAATTCTATAAAATCCGAGAATACGTTCAAGTAGGATTATTATCTTTTTGAGGTTCTTATCCCTGAAGCAGGACAAAGAATCCGGTCACCTATATTCTTTGCCAATTCGCTTCGGTATCTCATGAGTTCAGAGATCTGAAGTTGCACCTTTTGTACCTCATTAAGATCACCTTTCCCGGAAATTTCGCGTAGTTCAGACATTAATGCCTTAAATTCAATATCGAGAATCCCGTTTTTCCATACATATATGGCAGTAGGAAGAAGAGAAATTAGTTTATCCTCCTCTTTTTCCACAGGTCTTTCTCTTGAATATATATGGCTAAGTTGGTATGGTTCAGATATAGCCTCAGTAGTTATGCGGCGGACAATGTCATTTTCATGACTTGCCAATACTTTGGATGGATATGATCTTGCAAAATTTACAATCTGCTCTTCAGCCCAAGCATCAACTCTTTCTTCAAGTTTCTGTTCCTCCCGTTGAATCTCGTTGATGGATAGTTCTCTCTCAGCGATTTCTTTATATCCTTCTTTCCTCTTCATATCTTTCTCAATTGATATCTCTTTTTCAAAAGAAGCAAGTTCGTTGCGGAAGCCGGATAAAAGCTCCATTAACAGAGCAAATGTCATATTGTAGTCTGCCACTGAAAAATCAGTATTATCGGCAGCAAGTTCTTCCGCAACATATTCCAATACGGTCATGACACTGCCATTTATTTCATTTTCACAGAAATCAAGGAATCCATATCGGATACAATATACAAGAACTTTCCATTCCAATGGGCGTAGGGGATTACTGTTGATCTCGGGTCTTGGCATTGGAGATCTGTCGGAATGTCTTGTATATCCAATATTCTCCGGATAATTTACATGAGCACTATCCTGAGGTTGAGTTGTATTGCTTTGTGCATAAGAAGTAGTGGATATATTTCGTGGAGAATCTGTAATATGATTTCCCGGAATCTGATTAATGGCATTTAAATTACGTTGGCGTTTTATCTGTTCTACTACAGTGGCTCTTGCCGATGCAGTAGCACTTCCAATAGATTCTTCACTAACTCCCATCAATCGGCTACATTCCTGAATGTATACATCTCGTTTGACCTTATCAGGGATACAGGCTAATGATCCGATCACGCTTCTGATAGCCTCAACTCTTCTCTGCGGATTGTCGCTAGCTTCCGCCATGAGCACCTTAGCCTTGAATTTGATTATATCAGTTTCATTTTTGCTGACGTATTCTCTAAATTCCTCAGGTGTATGTTTTCTGGCAAAAGAATCCGGATCATCCCCGTCGGGAAGAAGCAGCACATTTACGTCGAGATAATGGGATAGAAGCATGTCGATTCCTCGGAATGATGCCTTAATGCCGGCAGCATCCCCATCATATATAAGCGTCACATTTTTTGTGAAACGATGAATTAGGGCAATCTGTCCGTCAGTAAGAGCCGTGCCTGAAGATGCCACTACATTCTTCATGCCGGATTGCCACATACCAATCACGTCAAGATATCCCTCTACGAGATAGCATTTATCTTCCTTTACAATAGAACTTCTGGCTTGATACATGCCGTATAGTTCATTGCTCTTTTTGTATAGTTCAGATTCGGGAGAATTTATATATTTTGCTATTCCTCCTTTGAGGTCGCGACCTCCGAATGCCACTACCTTACCGGATGAATTAAGGATAGGGAATATTACCCTTCCCCGGAAGCGGTCATAGTCATGTCCTTGCTGGCTTGTGCCAATAAGTCCGAGCTTTTTTAGGACATCAATATTAAAGCCCTTCTTACGAGCCGCCTCAAGCATTGCAGTCCCTCTGTCGATTGCATATCCGAGATGGAATTGTCTGATTGCTTCTTGAGTCACCCCTCTACCGTAAAGATAGGAGAGACCAATCTCTTTACCGTCAGGCGTGTTGAGCAGATTATCCTCGAAATAATTCATTGCCCATTCATTTGCAATGAACATCGCCTCTCTTCGGCTTTGAGCTTCTCGTTCCTCATCGGTAAGTTCCCGCTCTTCAACCTTAATGCCATATTTTTTTGCGAGATGCAAGAGGGCGTCATGATAGGAAATCCCCTCTTTCTCCATTATGAAATTTATGGGCGCCCCACCTTTATGACAAGAGAAGCAATAGCAGAAGTTACGGCTTTTATTGACAGAAAAGGATGGTGTCCGTTCGTTATGGAACGGACACAATCCCATATAGTTGCTGCCTCTTCTCGTAAGGTGGACGTAATCGCTTACCACTTCAACGATATCAGCGGTGTCTTTAATTTTCTGGACGGTAGCTTTGTCAATCACTATTTGAAGATTGTGGAGTTTTCTCTGATTCCTTTTTCAAGTTCTTCCGGAGATGTAATGTATAGCGAACCGAGCAATTTCCGAATCTTTTCATCAGTGCTCATTCTTGTTGGCACTAACGGGAGTCGCAATTCATTTTTGATAAGACCTAATGCATGTAGCGTGCATTTCACTCCGGCAGGGTTCCCATCGACAAATAATAGGTTGAATAATTCATTGAATCTCCAGTGTATTGGAAGGGCTTCTTGAAAACGACCTTGCAGGCAAAGCCGCACCATACGTCCGAATTCCATAGGGAATGCATTGCCAATCACGGAAATCACGCCTACTGCACCTAAAGTCATCAAGGGGTATGTGATACTGTCATCTCCGGAAATCACTTCAAATCTTTCCGGTTTGTTCTTGATAATTTCCTCTATTTGGGCAAAATTCCCAGATGCTTCTTTGATTCCAATAATATTTTCGCAATCACGAGCAAGAGATAGGGTGGTTGCGGCGGTCATATTTACACCAGTTCTTCCCGGGACGTTGTATAGCACGACAGGCAGAGGAGATGCATCAGCCACAGCTCTGTAGTGCTGATATAATCCTTCTTGAGAAGGCTTGTTGTAATATGGAACTACGGAAAGGATTGCGGAAAATCCGGAGAAGTCAGAAGTCTTTAGTTCGTTGACAACTGCTTGGGTACTATTCCCTCCCACTCCTAAAATCAAGGGGATTCTGCCAGCATTTTTCTCAATAATCACTTTGCGAATCTCGGCTTTCTCATCCGGGAACAAAGTGGGAGTTTCGCCAGTCGTGCCAAGCACGACAATATAGTCGGCATTTCCGGATACAACATACTCCACCATTCTACGGAGTGCATCAAAATCAACGGATTTGTCGCTATTGAAGGGTGTCACAAGGGCGACACCAAGACCTTTTAATTGTAAATCAGCCATAAGTTGGTTCAATTATTAATGCAAAGTTAATAAAAAATGTAAAGAAATAGATAAGAATTGCTATACAATTTAACAAAATTGTGAGACTTTATAACCTTTGTATATTTTTATAGTGAATTATCTTTGACAGATGTGATAAAATTTGAATATTTTACGTTTTATCAATAGAGACATTTTGTAGTAGGGTATTTATCATCATGATTGAGTTTGATAAGAATCCTGACGAGGGATGTCGCGATAGTATTACAGGATAACAATAATTAAAATTACTAATAATTTATGATACCAAAGTCAACGGTTAAAGAGGGTCTTGTCAAATTTCGAGATGAGATAGTTTCATACTTTAATGTAGCAGAAGACTTGGAACCTCAACTTGATATAGAGCAGAGTATAAGATCAGGAGTAAGTTTTAAGGGAAGTCAATTGCTCGTATTGATATTTGCAATATTCATAGCCTCTCTTGGACTTAACACTGATAG
Organism: Lepagella muris; assembly: GCF_004793975.1. Taxonomy (NCBI): domain Bacteria; kingdom Pseudomonadati; phylum Bacteroidota; class Bacteroidia; order Bacteroidales; family Muribaculaceae; genus Lepagella; species Lepagella muris. The sequence goes on along the minus strand of NZ_SRYB01000005.1, from coordinate 61,857 downwards.
TATTCCTGTGATAATAGGAGCGATGCTTATTTCACCATTGATGGGTCCGATAATTGGTATGGGTCTTGCAATTGGCATAGAGGATTTCTCTTTATTGAAAAGAAGTCTGAAGAATATTGTCATGGCAATCATCGGTTCGTTGTTGGCATCCGCAATATATTTTATGATTTCTCCGCAGTATGAAGGTTCAAGCCAACTGCTTGCGAGGACGTCGCCATCCATATATGACGTTTTTGTTGCGTTGTTCGGTGGCGCGGCAGGAATTGTAAGCATAGCTTGCAAGAACAAGGGTCAGGTAATGCCGGGCGTTGCGATAGCCACCTCATTGATGCCTCCTTTGTGTACTGCCGGATATGGTATTGCAACATTGCAATCACATTTCTTCTTTGGTGCGCTTTATCTATTCTTCACAAATATGATATTCATATTGTTTGCATCTCTTATCGGGGTGAAATTGATGAACTTTAAAAAAGTGGTTTATCAAGATACTCGGAGAAGTCATAGAGTGCAGATGATTGTCTATTCAGTTGTGTTTGTCACCATAGGCTTCAGCTGCTATCTCACCTATGAAATGATCAGAAAGAATATATTCATGACGGAAGCGACTTCGTTTGTGGAGAATGAGATGGTATTTCCTAATACGCAGGTTCTTAATCAAAAAATATATATGAACGGCAATCAACGCCATATTGATGTGACACTAATTGGTCAGGCTCTTCCTAAGGATTCATTGCAGCTTGCAATGATGACAAAACTTGATAGCGTGGGTCTTGGTGGCACGATATTGAATATAAAGCAAGGCTTTTCGATTAGTGAGAACAGAGGGAGGAGTGATGAGGAAAATTTCGGGCAATTTTATTCAGTAATGCAAAAGGAAGTTGCAGATCGCCAGGAAAAGATTGACTCTCTGAAGGATTTGCTAAAGGATTATAGCTATTTCAATAGGGAACTTACTATGATAGCTCCAGAAGTTAAGGCATTGTTCCCATCAATTAAGGATATCGCAATGAGCAGGATGGTCGCGACTTCATTGACTAATTCGCAGGCAGATACAATAAATATGGTTTTTGTGAATGCACCGAAAGGTATGTCTGCCGGTGATAAGGAAAAGCTAATTTCTTATGTGAAGATAAGATTGAAGGAAAATAAGGTTCATCTCACACTCAATCCATCGGATTTTCCATGGCCTTCGGTATCTTCGGTTAAGAAATGATAAGGTTGTAATCTTCTGATTTTTTATGGGATTTCATCGTAAGTAAATAAATATTTGTTTTTTTCATTGTGTTATGCTAATTTTGCACTAAGAATAAGGAATATCGCGAATTTTGGGATTTCAGATTGTAATAAGATTTGTTTCCTGAGTATTTACGATTCATAATAATAGGTTTTCCAAAATTTTATGAAGACTAATGTAGCTGTGTTCTTTGGGGGCAGATCCGTGGAGCACGAAATCTCGGTCATATCAGCCTTGCAGGCTATAAATGCGTTTGATCGGTCAAAATACAATATAATACCGGTATATATATCAAAACAGGGACGTTGGTATACAGGTCCACTTACGCTTGACATCCGGAATTACAAAGACATGAGGCATCTTACAGAGAATTCGGAAGAGGTGTACATGCGTCCGGAATACGGCGATTTTAATCTTTATCGTTCAAATCCAAGCGGAGGCCTATTTTCAAAGAAAAATCCGGTTTATGAAGAACTTCATGTGGCAATACCTGTGCTTCACGGCTCCCATGGAGAGGATGGCATGTTTGAAGGTCTTCTTGAGACAATTGGCATACCGTTTGCCGGATGCGATACCTTGTCGAGTGCCAATGGCATGGATAAGATTACGATGAAGATGATACTTTCAGCCGAAGGTATCCCGGTGGTTGATTATGTCTGGTTTACTGATAAGGAATGGCTCTCCAATAAGGAAGCCATTATGGATAAGATAGAGGCTAAACTTGGCTATCCCGTTATAGTCAAGCCAGCAAATCTCGGTTCCAGTGTCGGTATAGGGAAAGCTTCTGACCGCAGAAGTCTTATGGAAAAGATAGACAATGCAGAAAAGTTTTCCCGTCGTATAATCGTGGAGCACATGGTTAAGGATATGATGGAAATCAACTGTTCCGTACTCGGGGATTGTGATGACTATCAGACAAGTGTGTGTGAGGAACCGATATCTAAAGGCGATTTCTTGTCATACGAAGAGAAATACGGAGGCGGTTCAAAAGCGGGGATGCAGTCAAGTGAGAAGCGTATTCCGGCAGATATCCCTGAAACGATGAGCGATGAGATCAGAAAAATGGCAGGAGAAACGTTCCGTGTATTATCGTGTCACGGAGTTAGTAGGGTAGACGTGATGGTGGATCGATCTGATAATAAAATCTATGTAAATGAAATCAACACGATACCTGGAAGTCTTTCCTTCTATCTGTGGGAAGAGACAGGCATCACATTTATGCAACTTATGGATAAATTGGTGGAATTAGCTTTGCGTAGAAAACGTGAGACAGATCGCAAGACGTTTACGTATGATGCCAATATTTTTGCCATGGGGGGTGGCGTAAAAGGTGGTGTCAAGGGAGCGAAGGGTAGTAAATTCGGACATCGTTGAATACGTTAAAATCGGTGAGATAGAGTAAAACCCGGAAAAAAGTTCAAGAATTAAATAAAAGTCTTTCCAATAACAATACTCAATATAATGAGCAAAAAATTCAAAGAATACAGCAAGCAGCTCAACCTCTCGGAAGTAAATAAGGAGATGTTGCAGATCTGGGATGAACATTCTCTTTTTGAAGCATCAATGAAAGAGAGGGAAGGTTGTCCTACATTTGTGTTTTACGAAGGTCCTCCGTCTGCAAACGGAATGCCAGGTATTCATCATGTAATGGCTCGCACAATAAAGGATATTGTGTGCCGCTACAAGACGATGAAAGGATTCCATGTTAAGCGTAAGGCTGGCTGGGATACTCATGGCTTGCCGGTGGAACTTGGAGTAGAGAAAAGCCTTGGAATCACTAAAGAGGATATTGGGAAGAAGATTTCCGTAGATGAATACAACGCCGCATGCCGTAGTGAGGTGATGAAGTACACAAAGGAATGGACCGACCTGACTCATAAGATGGGCTACTGGGTAGATCTTGAGAATCCTTATATAACCTACGACAATAAATATATAGAAAGTGTATGGTGGCTACTTCGTCAGCTATATGACAAGGGCTATTTGTTTAAAGGCTACACAATACAACCTTATTCACCGGCAGCGGGTACCGGGCTTAGTTCACATGAGCTTAATCAACCCGGATGCTATCGTGATGTAAAAGACACCACGGCTACAGTATTGTTTAAGATTAAGGATGCAAAGCCGGAGATGGAGGGATGGGGCACACCTTGCTTTATGGCATGGACTACCACGCCATGGACATTGCCATCCAACACGGCATTGTGTGTGGGTCCGTCGATAGATTATGTTGCAGTGCGTACCTACAATCCCTATACAGCAGATAAACTGACAGTAGTGCTTGCCGAATCTCTTTTGAAAGCATATTTTAAGCCGGAAGGTGAGAAATTGGATCTGGAGGCGTATAATGCAGGCGACAAGATTTTGCCATATAAAGTGGTCGGGAAATGGAGAGGTCCGGAACTTGTGGGTATGCATTATGAACAACTTATGCCTTGGGTGAAGCCTGTGGAGCGAGTTGATGACAGGAGTGCTGAGTATGTTAAAAATTATGCATCTTCACATCCTGAAAATGTCTTCAGTTATGGTAATGACCGTTTCGTTGAAATCGCAGATGAGGCATTCCGAGTGATTTCAGGAGATTATGTCACTACAGAGGATGGTACCGGTATTGTTCATATTGCGCCAACATTTGGTGCGGATGACGCCAAAGTTGCGAAAGCAGCCGGTATTCCGCCACTGTTTATGATAAACCAGAAAGGAGAGACACGTCCGATGGTAGATTTCACGGGTAAATATTATACCGTTGATGAGCTTGCCCCTGTATTTGTGGAAAAGTGCGTTAATTTGGAAGAATATTCCCGTCATGCAGGCGACTATGTGAAGAATGCCTACGATCCAAAATTTAATCCTGGAGGGAAATATGATGAGGCATCTGCAATGAAGAGCGAGGATCTCAACATAGTTCTCTGTATGGAGATGAAGAAATCCGGAGAGGCTTTCAAGATAGAGAAGCATACGCACAACTATCCGCATTGTTGGCGTACAGATAAGCCGGTGCTTTATTATCCACTTGACAGCTGGTTTATCCGTACCACTGCAGCTCGCGAGCGTCTCATTGAACTGAATGAAAGAATCAAATGGAAACCGGCTTCTACAGGAAGCGGACGTTTCGGCAAATGGCTTGAAAATCTTCAGGACTGGAATCTTTCGCGTAGCCGTTATTGGGGCACTCCGCTTCCTATCTGGCGTAGTGAAGATGGCAGAGAGGAGATCTGCATAGGCAGCTATGAGGAGCTCTATAATGAGATCGAAAAATCGGTGGCAGCCGGAGTAATGGAGAATAATCCTCTTAAAGATAAAGGTTTTATTCCCGGAGATTACACAAAGGCAAATTATGATAAGATTGATCTTCATCGTCCTTACGTGGATGATATAGTGCTTGTCTCTGCATCCGGCAAACCCATGAAGAGGGAGCTTGATCTTATCGATGTGTGGTTTGATTCAGGTTCAATGCCTTACGCTCAGATTCATTATCCATTTGAGAATAAGGAGATACTTGATAATGGAGAGGTATACCCAGCAGATTTTATTGCAGAGGGAGTGGATCAGACAAGAGGTTGGTTCTTTACACTTCATGCAATAGCCGGTATGGTGTTTGATACCAATTCATTTAAAGCAGTCATTTCTAATGGACTTGTGCTTGACAAGAATGGCAACAAGATGTCAAAACGTCTTGGAAACGCAATTGATCCGTTTAATAATCTTGAACGCTTCGGTAGTGACCCGGTGAGGTGGTATATGATTTCCAACTCTTCTCCTTGGGATAATCTGAAGTATGACGAGGCAGGAGTGGCAGAAGTAAGTCGCAAATTGTTTGCAACGTTATACAATACATATAAATTCTTTGCTCTCTATGCAAATGTAGATGGGTTTACAGGTAGTGAGCCACCAGTTGCAACAGAGAAGCGTCCTGAAATAGACCGTTGGATTCTTTCGTTGCTGAATACTCTTGTTGCAGAGGTAACGGATGCTCTTGATGATTATGAACCAACAAAAGCCGCGAGAGCAATAGAGGAATTTGTCAATGATAATCTCAGCAACTGGTATGTAAGACTAAATCGTAAGCGATTCTGGGCAGGTGAGATGGATGACGATAAACTGTCGGCATACCAGACACTCTATACCTCACTTAAGACGGTTGCGTTACTTATGGCACCATTTGCTCCATTCTATTCTGACCGTCTATATTCAGATCTTGTCGCCCCGGCATCTGAGAGTGAGGGTTATGCTTCAGTCCACACTACATTCTTCCCGGAAAGTGATTCCTCCATGGTGGATTCCGAGCTTGAGGAAAGAATGCGTCTTGCACAGGAAATCACATCTAATGTCTTGGCACTTCGCCGTAAGGTTAACCTTAAGGTGAGACAGCCCCTTCAGACATTGCTTATTCCTGTGATGGATTCTCACCAGCGTGCGGGAGTTGAGGCTCTTGAGGATTTGATTAAATCGGAAGTCAATATAAAAGAGCTTAAGATTGTAGAGAATGAAGAGAGTGGTCTTGTGAAAAGGGTAAAGGCAGACTTCAAGAAGCTTGGTCCAAAATATGGAAAGATTATGAAGCAGCTTGGAAAAGCCATTACAGAACTGTCGCAGAAAGAGATCGCCCGTCTTGAGAGAGAAGGAGAATTAAGATTCACAGATCTTGAAGGAGAGCCGGTTGTCACGTTGTCTGATGTAGAAATTATTCCGGAAGATGTGCCTGGCTGGCTGGTTGCCAATGATGGCAATATCACTGTGGCACTTGACGTCACCGTTACGCCTGAATTGAAAAATGAGGGTATGGCCCGCGAGTTGATTAATCGTATCCAAAATATCCGTAAGGGTAATGACTTTGAGATCACGGACAAGGTGCGTGTTGAGCTTTCCGATGAGGACGAGATAAAAGATGCAGTAAATGCATTCCGCGATTATATCTCCGCTCAGGTTTTGGCAGATGAGATAATCATTGTGCCGTCACTTGACGGGCAAGATTGTGTAGATCTTGAAATTGATGGATTGAAAGCGAAAGCACGCGTAACAAAGAATTAAGGAATTGGTGGCGAATGATAATATGAATGCGACGGCGGTATCCGGAAAGGATATCGCCGCTCGCCGTATCTGGCTTGTTGTGGCGATTAGCATAGCGGTTGTTCTTGCAGACCAGATAATGAAGATATGGGTGAAAACAAATTTCTATCTCGGAGAGGATCTTCCGATAACTAATTGGTTTCACCTCAAATTTATAGAGAACAATGGTATGGCTTTTGGTCTTGAACTATGGAATAAAATAGTTCTGACATTGGGTCGGATTGCAGCAGTAGTCCTGTTTATATGGTTTGTAATCAAGATAAAATATGCGCAGGAACTCCGTTGCGGTTTTTTTGTGGCAGTAGCCTTGATAATAGCAGGTGCAGCAGGCAATATATTTGACTGTGTTTTTTATGGTCGTCTTTTTAATAATCCGATGCCACCTGAAATAGCCGTAGCTTTTCCTGATGGAGGGGGATATGCCCCTTGGTTTGAGGGGAGAGTTGTAGATATGTTTTATTTCCCACTCTTCTCCTTTTATTGGCCGGAGTGGCTACCCGGAGTAGGAGGAAGATATTATGAATTTTTCCAGTACATATTTAATGTTGCTGATGCATCAATCTGTATAGGAGTCGGCTTATTGATATTTTTCTATTCCGGAGATGCCTCAAAAGCATTTTCATTGATAAGCGAGAGTAAGAAAAATACTAAAGAAAATGACAAGGAGAAGTGACAGATGTTATTCGTCTTCATCGGTTGTGCCGGTTATATTGTTGTTGTCCATGGTAATAGCCGGCTGTAGTAATCGTCCGGATAATATTCTTACCGAAAAAGAGATGGTGGCTCTTATGGCAGATATGCAGCTTGCTGAAGCATATACCAATGTCTCCAATCAACAGATGCAGGTATCTGATTACCGTCTGAAGATGGGAAAGTCGGTTTTGGCTGCGCATGGCATAACCCAAGAACAACTTGACACGACACTTGCATGGTATGGAAGAAATCTTGATGATTACTCAGAACTATACGCAAAAGTAGATAAGGAGATTATCAAGAGAAGAAAGCATCTTCTGAATATGTCGGGAGAAGAGGATGGTCTTGATGATGATAATCTTCTTTGGAGATTTGGCAAGAATGGGCAGCTCTCAATGCTTGGTAATACTGATGGATGGATAGTCTCTGTTACAGATCCAGATTTACAAAAGGGTGATCGTTTGCAATGGACAATGCATCTTGATGCTCCTGTTCAAATGAACGGTGTGCTTGGTGTAGAATATTCTGATGGTTCCTCTGAGGCAGGTAGTAGCGTGTTTATAGGCAGGAATAGAGTGGAATTAGTTTGTCAGACAGACACAGGTAAGGATGTGAAACGTATCTATGGCACTTTGCGTATCAAAGATCCTGAAATGCTTCCGGTGTATGCCGACAGTATAAGGCTCGTCCGGCTACCATACGATAGTGTTGAGTATCGTCTTCATCGCAGCAATAAGCATTATGGTATCCCGTCTGTAAGAAAACCTAAGAAAGAAGAGGCAATAACAGATACTCTGACTGTAGCAGAGCCGGTTGTGGAGCAGAAAGCGCCGGAAAAGGGGAATACAGTTATGTGGAATGCTGACAGAAGAAAGATAAGCAATTCAGATCTTGATGAAAGTAAAGTTTCAAGACCGTCAGTCACTCCGCATAAAATTGATGAACGTGTTCGGATAAAGCCGTCCAAACTTCATAAAGATAGGAAATAGAACTATATTTTTTCAACATATTAAAGGAATGAAAGGTAAAACCGTAAAATTTCTTGTCAGAAAATTAATGATAACCGAAGATAAGGGGAAGGATGATTGCCTTCCCCTTATCTTTGTAACAGGAGAACGGGAAGGGGATATTATAAGGAATCTTATATTAACTCCATTTGATAGAGAGAAGGCAGGCTTTGAATATCTATCAGAATTACAGCTGTATAAGATTGTCGATTCCGAAAATTTTAAAATAATTAAAATTTTATATTGAAAATATTTGTTGGAATAAAAGATAATATCTACCTTTGCAGTGTACTAATATACTAATACACTATGTTAAAGATAGAAAATATCACCTACAGCTACAAGCGTAGTAAACAGGCGGTCCTTTCCAATTATTCATTGGAGGTTAAGGACGGCACTATATGCGGATTATTGGGAAAAAACGGCGCAGGGAAATCTACGTTGCTTTATCTTATACTTGGATTATTGAAGCCTCAATCAGGTGAGATCAATTATAATGGATTCCGACCGTTTGATCGTAAAGTGGCATTTCTTAATGATGTATTCATTGTTCCTGAAGAATTTTATTTGCCGAATGTGAAATTATCACAGTTCGTGAAAAGCATGTCGGCATTCTATCCCAAATATTCTCATGCAGATCTTTCACGTCATCTTTCTACGTTTGAAATGACTCCTGATGTTCATCTGGGTCATCTGTCAATGGGACAGAAGAAAAGGGTATTTATGAGTTTTGCATTAGCATGCAACACTTCATTATTGGTTCTTGATGAACCAACTAATGGACTGGATATTCCAGGGAAGCGTCTTTTCCGTAAAGCAGTGTTGGACAGTATGACGGATGATCGCACGATCATAATCTCCACTCATCAGGTGTATGATGTAGAGAAGATACTTGACCATGTGGTGATAACCGATACTAATGGTGTTCTGCTGAATGCCACAATGATGGATATTTCTTCGCGACTTCTATTTGCTTTTACTAATAATAAGGATCGTATTGCAAATGCACTAGTTGCGCTTGATGCTCCCGGCGGTGCAAATATAGTGGAGTTGTCAGATGGATATTCTGAGACTGACGTGAATCTGGAGACATTATTTGAGTTGGTCAGACAGAATCCCACCATAGTCAAGGATTTATTCGGAGGGAGATAGGGGATAATTGTACACAGCCCATTTACTAACAAAATATTATTTAACAAATATTATTTAAGACGATGGATAATGAAATTTATGAGGCAAGGGTTGGAAATGAGTCATTCGTTGAGAATTTCTGGCTGAATGCTAAAAGAGAGATTATAGATAATAGAAAATTCCTGTTGTTGGGTTTGGCATGCATATTGGGATTGTATATTACAACGGGAGCAATAATGGGATATAATGGAGTTGGTTCCGGTTCGTCAGGAGTGGTGATCTTCACGTTCTATATGATGATGTTCGCCTTTGTCGGCGCATCAGTGGCTTTTTCTGATATGAAGACAAAGGAGGAGCGTCTCTACTCATTAATGGTGCCGGCATCAGCATTTTCAAAATACTTGGTAAAATGGCTGTTATCCGTTCCGGTGCTATTCGGGGTATTGGTATTGGCGTTTTATATAGGGGATATTACCCGTATATTAACGTTCTTGATGACGGCGGATAATCCCCATAATTATCCGGATTATCTTCACATAACAAATCCATGGAAAATATATTCTATGTTTGATATAACGCGACCGGCTTTGATTCTTACAGTCCTGTTGTCGGCATATTTCTTGGCACAGGCACCATATTTTTTCGGGGCGATACTATGGCCCAAAAACTCTTTTATCAAAACATTTGCAGCCATGTGGGTAATTCAGACTGTATGTAGTATTATGTTTGCATTGAGTGTTAAATATTTCCCTTCACTAATGTATCATATAGGAGACTCATTATGGTTTATGGCAACAGTTTTCATACTTTTGACGCTTGCGTTCTACGTGGCAGGATTCTATCTGTACAGACGGCAGCAAGTAGTGTATAAATTAATTTAGATCTCCTGTGTATGGATTTTAATGAAAATAAACCGATATATCTTCAGATTACAGATGGAATAATGGATGATATCATATCGGATGTCTATCCATCAGACGGTAGATTACCATCAGTTAGGGAATATGCTTCGAAAGTAGAGGTTAATGCCAATACTGTCATGAGGTCATACGACTGGCTTCAGCAGCAGAAAATAATATTTAATAGGAGAGGGATTGGTTTTTTTGTACTTCCTGAAGCAAAGAAACGTATAATCGAGATGAGACGTAATATATTTTTCAGAGATGAAGTGGAGTATTTTTTCGGGCGAATAAAGTCTTTCGGATTATCGCCCGATGATATCAAAAGATTATATTCAGACTACATAGCGCGAGTAGACGAGACTCCATAAATTAAACTAAATCTAAAATAAGGAGGCGCCCCCTGTGAAGTGGACGCCTCCTGCCTTTATTAGAATTTATACTGAATTATTTTTTTCGAGTTGGATCACAAGTAAGACCAACGCCGAGTTTCTTGAAAATCTTGTGGTCTACTTCACCAAGCATTACGGTAGAGTGCATTTCACAACCTCTTAGTTCCGGTAGTTTCTCCAATGCCTTACGACAATTTTCGTCATGAGTGCTTAGAACAGATAGAGCCACAAGCACTTCATCAGAATGTAGACGAGGATTCCGGCTCCAAAGATAGTTTGTCTTGGTATGCTGAATCGGCTCTATCATTTCTTGTGGGATAAGTTTCACATTATGATCAATTCCCGCAAGATGCTTTATTGAGTTTAGAATTAGAGCAGAACTCGGACCAAGCAGAGGACTTGTCTCTGCCGTTATTATTGTTCCATCCGATAATTCTATAGCAGAACATGGCAATCCGCTTTCAGCTGCTCTGTCACGAGCTGCTTTGATGGATTTTCTGTAATTGACGTCAATCTTTGCCTGCTTCAATAATAAGGCAATCTTATTCACCTCATCATCGTTGCATTTGCCTTGAGCAAGATTGTTCAATGCTGTAAAATAACGTCTGATAATTTCGTTTTTTGACGCATTGCAGCACACCTGATCATCCTTTATGCAGAATCCGACCATATTAACTCCCATGTCAGTAGGAGATTTATACGGATTCTCCCCATAAATCCCTTCAAAGAGAGCATTTAATACTGGAAAAATTTCAATGTCGCGATTATAATTTATTGCAATTTCTCCGTATGCTTCCAAATGGAACGGATCAATCATATTCACGTCATTAAGGTCGGCAGTTGCCGCTTCGTATGCAATGTTTACGGGGTGCTTTAGAGGAAGACTCCACACTGGGAATGTTTCGAATTTAGCATAACCTGCTTCTATACCCCGTTTATTTTCGTTATACAACTGACTTAGGCATACAGCCATTTTTCCACTTCCTGGTCCCGGAGCAGTGACAATCACCAAAGGTCTTGATGTCACAATATAATCATTATTGCCAAATCCTTCATCAGACGTAATGAGTCCCACATTATTTGGGTAGCCTTCAATTGTGTAGTGATAATATACTGTGATACCCAATCTTTCAAGGCGATTGCGGAATGCATCAGCACTTATCTGGCCGTTGTAGTGGGTGACAACCACAGATCCCACAAGAAACCCCCTGTCTTGGAATTCAGTACGCAACCGTAGCACATCCATATCATAAGTGATGCCGAGATCACTCCTGACTTTATTCTTCTCAATGTCAAGAGCACTGATCACTATTACAATCTCAGCCTGATCCTTTAGCTGCCAAAGCATCCTCAGCTTGCTGTCGGGTTGAAATCCGGGAAGCACGCGGCTTGCGTGGTGGTCATCAAACAATTTACCTCCTAATTCGAGATAAAGCTTATTTCCGAACTTAGAAATTCTTTCTTTAATATGTTCGGACTGTATCTTCAGATACTTTTCGTTGTCAAATCCGTATACCATAACGGACTGCAAAATTACAAAAATATTTTCGTAGAAACAAGTTTGTTTTATGTAGTAGTCGAAAAAATAATTTGAAATAATATGATAACAAATTTTTACGAATGTTGCCGATTATGCTAATATATGATAAAATGCCAATAATCATTAAACTAAATTGAGAAGTAGTGGTCAAAGAATCGTAAACATCACAAAAACGAGAATAAACGATTAGAAATATGAACATGAAGAGAATGATTTTGAGTTTGGCAATTCTTATTGCCGCTACTGCATCAGTTTTCGCATCCGGCGATAACACTAAAGTCAACGATAGCTGCAAGAACCGTAAGGAATGCACTCTTTCCAAAAAGGGGAATGGAGAGATGAGAAAGAATCGCAAGGAATGTAGTGCATTCGAAGGATTGAACCTGACTCAGGAACAGAAAACAAAACTTGCAGATTTGCGTAAGGAGTGTACGCCTTCTAAAAAGAAAGGCTGTGACGGAAAGGCATGTAATGATTGCGCTGCATGTAAAGACTGTAAGGATGGAAAGTCCTGCAAAGAATGCACTGCATGTAAAGATTGTAAGGATGGAAAGACCTGTAAAGAATGCAAGGACTGTAAGGCAGGTAATGGTGTATGCAAAAATATGAAGAGAGATAATCTTTCTCGTGAAGAGAAGATGAAACTGAAAGAGGAACGTCGTGCAAGAATTGTGGAGACGCGAAAAAAGTATCTTGAGGGAGTAAAAAATATTCTTACCCCTGAACAGTATAATAAATTTCTGGAGAACAGTTATCTTTCAAAAGCATCAAACCATAAAAATTTTAAGAGTAAAGGTCATGCAAAACGTTATGGCAAGATCCACGATAAGAAACGTGGCCGTAAAAATGTAGCATGATTTAGAAATAAGAAGAAAGACCATAAATCGGATTCCGAGTCTGATTTATGGTCTTTCTCTGTATAATGTCAATAGTATGTGCTTATTTCTTATTGATATCGGTTTCAAGGATATAAACTGAAGTCGGTTTCTTATCAAGAGACACCTCTCCATCACCTTGATAGGTTTTCTGTACGAACATGTGAAGTTTCCGTTCATTCTTCCAAAGTTCGGTATCTAATGAAGGTTCCCATGCCTCTACTCCAAATACTGTTAAATCAGATGTTGTCCAATCACCGTTTGCGCCATTATTTGTGTGAGCCAGGGATACTACGCTCCCTCTCTCAGCATCACGATAAATCACTCCTATAAAATCATTGTCAACTACAACCCGAGGACGGGATATCGGAATCATTTTTGTACCACCGCCCGAAAGTGAGAATGGAGAGGTTCGATTGGATATCTCACGATGTTTCCATTCCTTACCGTCATGCCATATAAGACGATATTGAGGCACGTCAGAATCTTCCGATCTCCAATAGGATACGATGTATGGATTGGAATCGCGGTCAGCCGTCATTGAGGTTTGATTTATAAGTTCGGAATTCTGAGGTATACTACAGGCAAATTCGGAATTGGATAGGGTAATTGGTAAGGAATATGGAGTGTTGTCAGACTTCAGCCAAGTCTTGCCACCATCTTTTGATTTAGCATAACACATGTCATGATTTGTCTCAACCAGCCATGTCTCACGCCATACCCATGACACATGGATCACGTCATTCTCATCAATATATAATTGCCAGTATGGGCTGCGTTGTTCCTCTCCGTCAATAAGGGAATCCTGCACCCGAATCCATTTCTTATCATTCACAACATAACGGTTGATTGCCATGTTGCCACGTCCGGAGGCACCCGAACGGTATACGAACAGTAGATCTCCATTTGATAAGGAATAGAATTCCGGATATGTGACATTATTTTCATCAATTCCTGTCATAGGTGAAATCTCTCCGAGCTCCAGACTGCCGGGCTTAAGACTTTTGGCATAATGAAGAGGATGACCGTGGTGATCAAAAGCAACATGTAGATAGCCTTCTCCATCCGCACCTATGCTTATTATATTATGCCCGTCCTTTACGTTTCCTTTGTATTGAGTCTTATGTATCGTCCAGTTATCTGAGTTAAGCTTGCGTTTAGCCAAAGTGACGTATCCCTCTGGATCATAGAAAGCGATATATTGATTATCTTTATGGGTAACTACAGAATTTGCCCGGAATACGGCCGTATTTACAGATGTGCCACTATAACCCTCTCCGATTTCATAAAGTTTGGTATCTCCTGCCTCAGTGGATATGCCGTCATATCTGATTTCCGGAACGCCATTGATGTCAAAAGAGATTGGAAGCCATAGATGTCGGGAATCAGGGAGATTCTTTGGATTCCAAATATCTGCCATAAAAATCAAAGCACTATCATTTTCAAGGATGTAAGTACCCTGTGCCTTAAATGTTATCTCTGCTTCAGGACCTTTGCATGGATTAGGCATTATATGCCAATCTCCCATAATATTGTCAGCCCACATCATCCTTGCCTCATTAGGAGCCCATCCGGTACATCCTGATGTAATCATCCAATATTTGCCATCTTTTTTAAATATTGTGGGAGCTTCATTGTGCCCACCCGGAAATATACGGATATATTTCCCCGTATGCTTTGTAAAAGATTTGTCGAGTTCAGCAATTTGTAGAGTGAGGTTATCCTCAGAAGAATAGATATGATAAGCCTTGCCATCGTCATCTACAAACAGAGTCATGTCGCGGGCCATCTGTCCACCTTTACAGTCTCTGAAAGTAAACAAGCCGTTTTCAATCTCTTTCCTCCACTCAGGAGTCCACCATTCCATCTTTAGTTTTTCATCATCCGGTTTCAGCGATTTATCAAGATTTATAGGTAGCTTCCCGGCATTGACGCGTCCGCTTCTGATAGGCTTGAATGGACCGAGAGGATTGTCAGCAACAGCTACGGCAGTCTGGGCGGCAGCATATCCTTTCCCTTTAAGTTCATGATGAAACCACATTACATATTTTCCTGTTTTGGGGTTGTAAATCACTTTAGGTCGTTCAATAGTGGAACCACGTTCAACTATTGCTCCGGATTCATCACTTACGCGCATGACAATGCCTTTGTTTTCCCAATTCTTTAAATCCTTGGAAACGTAGCATGCGACACCTTCCTGCGGTGCATTTACACCACGATGTTCGCCATACCAATAGAAAGTTCCGTTTTGATCTTTAAGAATGCCTCCACCATGACAATTTATATGATTGCCGTCGGAATCCTGCCATATTCCACCTTTATCTGGGGCAATCTTGGCACTTCCGATTCCGATAGACAGAATGAGAGACATAAATGAGAGGGATAGTTTTGTTAACATGAGATAAGAGGTTATTAAGAAGTATTAATTTTGTTGATCTGTTCTATTTTGAATGAATTCAGAGGGAGTGATGCCAAATTCCTTCTTGAACACTCTTCTGAAGTAGGATATGCTGTTGAATCCGGTAAGGAATGGAATTTCATTTATAGCCACATTCTCACTTTTGAGAAGCTGCACAGCCCTTGTCAGTTTAATTTTACGGATAAATTCATTTGGAGTCAATCCGGTAATGCCTTTCACTTTTCGGTATAGAGTGGAGTGGCTCATACACATCTTATCAGTAAGGAACGGCATATCCATATCCTCCATCTCAATATTATCTTCCACCACCATTCTTAGTTTTGAGATAAAGTTCCTGTCAAGTATTGAAAGATTATTCTCTTTGACAATCTCTTTATCGGAAACATCTTCTTTCGAAATAGTTACCCCAGCATCAGAAATGGTGTTCTGTCCGGAATTAGGTTCAGAAAGAAGGCGTAGAGCAAGGTTGTGCCGAGCCTTCAATATGTTGTTTATTCGAGATTGAAGTAATTTTATACTGAAAGGTTTTGTAATGTAGGAGTCTGCCCCGGAATTATATCCCTCTTCCTTATCAAGTAGCGAATCTTTTGCGGTGAGAAGAATCACAGGGATATGACTTGTTGCAACATCCGATTTTATAGCATGACATAGTTCGATTCCATCCATGACGGGCATCATTATGTCGCTGATGACAATATCCGGGAAGTTTGCTTTCACAGAATCAAGTCCCTCCTTACCATTGGACGCACATATTACATTATAAGTATCTGCAAATGAACTTGCAATATAATCCTTCACATCTTCATCATCTTCAACAATCAGTATGGTCAGACGTTCAGACTGTATATTTATATCAGGTCTTACGGTTACGTCGGCAGTCTCATTATCTCCGGATATATCCTTATGTATTGCATTCGGATAGTTATTATCAATAAGAAGACTTACGGTGAAAGAGCTTCCTTTGCCTTGTTCGGACGAGACAGAAATCAATCCCTCATGTAGTTCCACAAGGTTCTGAGTTAGAGCAAGTCCTATACCGGTCCCCGCCACTTTTTTATTATGATTTGCTTGATAATATCGTTTGAATATGTGAGGAAGGATTTCCGGAGATATTCCTTCGCCGGTATCAGATACGGTAATATCGATATATCTCAAGCAATTGCGTTCATGTTCGCTTACTGAAAGAGTGATCCCTCCCTTCTTGGTGTATTTCATAGCATTCCCAAGAAGATTATTCAGGATTATATTGATCATTTCCGGGTCGTAATACATATCTTGTTCTTCCGGCATATTGATTGCAATAACAATGTTTACATCCTTATTGCTGTTGAGTTCCTTAAACCGGAGTCCAATTTCCCTGACAAAATTAACAAGATTGCCACGACATACCTCAAGTTTGCGATTTCTGGTCTCTGTTTTCCGGAATTCCAATATCCCGTTTATTAGATTCAGAAGCCGCATTGAGCTTGTGCGTATAGTATGCAATTTCTTACGATGTTCGTCCCTTATGTCAGGATCATTAATAAGATCCTCTATCGGGC
The DNA here is from genome assembly GCF_004793975.1 of Lepagella muris. Lineage (NCBI taxonomy): Bacteria > Pseudomonadati > Bacteroidota > Bacteroidia > Bacteroidales > Muribaculaceae > Lepagella > Lepagella muris. The sequence continues at coordinate 45,056 of NZ_SRYB01000005.1, read as the reverse complement.
CTATTATTAAAGAAAGGGGAGTGCGTAATTCATGAGTAATATTGGTGTAGAATGCCATTCTTTCTTCATTGAGAAGCTGGCTGTTGATTCTGCTCTCCTTTTCTACATCAAGATTCTTCTCAAGATTTAGTTTATACTTATAAAAATAGGTAAACAAACACACTATTATAATGAGCGACAGAAGATATAGCATCTTTGCCCACCATGTCAGATATAATGGGGGTGTTATGGTAATTGTTAATAACTGTGTTGGCTCTGACCATTCTCCTCCATTGATTTTCCGACTGATAATGAATACGTATTTCCCGGGTTTCATATTGCGATATATCGCCTCATATTCCGGATTTAGATTCATCCAAGTCTCATTCACACCTTCCATCCTGTATCTTATCTCAGAATTTAGAGCAACAGATATATCCGGTATATTTAGTTTAATCCTGAACGTATTGAGATTATGTGGTAGCCGTATTTTGTCGGAGACTATAGGTATTGAGATTTCTAAGTCGTTATTGCCATTATCCTTGTCATGAGCTATGATATTGTTGATAATCAACTTATCATTATTCCCCATATTCCCATCCAATCTTTCCGGATTGAACAGTGCTAATCCATTAAGAGAGCCGAACAATACCCATCCTTTGAAAAAAGATGCACTTGACTCAATAAATGCTTTCATATCGGAATTCCCGGCATGGTTGCATATAAATATAGAGTCATTTATGTCGCATGAGAATATTCCCTCCTCTGCCGTCATCCAGATTTTCCGGTCATGGTCTTCGATCAAAGCCTTTATATTTGTGCTTGTGGAATTTGCCGGCATATCGCATTTGATAATCCTATTAAAATTACCATTCTCTATTTTTGCAACACCTTCACGGGTAGCCACCCAGATATTCCCTTTGGAATCCATAAAAAGAGAGTTGACGCTATTTGTCGGTAATCCGTCTTTTTTAAGCAAATGGCATATCGGTCTGTTTTCTTTGTTGAAGACAACAATTCCTTTGCCGAAAGTGGCGATTAAGATGTTGCCGGAATTGTCGTTTAATATAGATGTGATATACTTGTCGGGCAGCACCTCATTAATTTCATAAATCGGATATGCCGACATATTATTATTGATTACGTATACACCATTATGTGTGCCAACTAACAAGCCCCGATCTTTATCTTTGAAAAAACATCTGACTTCCGGATCAATACCATTGATTTTGGTGAAAAGACCATTTTGGGAATCAAATAGATATGCCCCGTCATTACTCGTTCCAAGAAGGATCATTCCATTGTCGATAGCATTAATGGCTCTTATCGGAGTGTTCTGTCCTGTCGATGAGGAGGGAAGTTTATATATTATAGGGAAAAAATTCCCTATTTTTGCAAATTCACGATCACCACCAATCCAGATACCATTTTCAGAGTCATTGGCAAGACTCCAAACAGCCGGGTGTGACAATTTACTGCCTTTCGGTCTGAATATTGAGATCATTCGGAAGAAAGGTGGGGTATTACAGACCACATCAATACCATCACTATAGTATCCGATCCATTTGTTCCCGAACGAATCTTCAAAAATGGATGTTGATGCAGTGGAATATAGATTACCATCCGGATCAAAACCGGATGAGGGAGTCAGATTCTTAAAGGTATAAATTCCTCTCTTTTGATCATCTCTTGAGAGTATGCTTACACCTCCTTTAGAAGTGGCAATCCACAGGTCACCATTTTTCATGAGAGATATAGCTTTTACTTGTCCCGGCAATAGCGAATCAGGAGAATCATTGTGAAATATGGATGTGAATTTCTTATTTGTCGGATTAAAACGAGACAGACCATTTTCAGTCCCTAACCACACCATACCGTCATTATCTATACAAATGGAATAAACAGTATTACCGGATATGGATTCGGGATTATTCGCATCATGCATGAAATTCTCAAAATTCATAGACTTGAGATCTAAAGATGAGAATCCGGTGTTTTCATGTCCTATATATAATTTACCATCGTCACTCTCCATTGAACACCATACAGGAAGTGGAAAATTCTTAGGAATACTTCTGAATATACGTTCGACATTGCCGGTAGCCGGATCCAGCTTTTCCGGAGGCATGTGGTAGTGAGTGATCCATATCTTGTTGTCGGAAGATATGGATAATCCTGTCACATCAGAAGTGAGTATTTCTCCCTTGAATTCGGAAATCTTATCAGTAGAATAATCATAAATGCAGATTCCGTTATATCGTGTGCCAATCCATAGCTTGTCGGGATTTATGGGATCTTTTACCACACAATTAAGTTCATTACTTGAAAGTCCGGAATTCTCTTTTGTAAAACGTGAGAAAGCTGTCCCATCAAACCGATTCAATCCATTTCCGGTCACTACCCATACAAAACCATGTCCATCCTGACCAATCCCTCTGACGTAATTACTGTTTAGTCCGTTAGAATGATCCAAATGATGGATGTATGGTTGCTCACTTCTGGAATGAGGTGCCAGCCATAAAGATAATAGTAAGATTAGATATAAAGTATATTGTCTCATTTTTTCAGGATTTCGAGAAGTATAGACAACTTCAAAAGCTAATTAATCAAAAGATATTGATAATACCTTTACAAAATTATGAATAAATTCGGAGAGAATGTATAACATATCGTTCAGAAATGTTTCTTATCTGTCAAAATTCATGGGAGAATAGTCCGGATTATTCAAAAAAGGGGTGTAATACGTATTATTGAAATATATTTGCGTTATTTTGACATATAAATGAATTGAAGAGTCAACTCGATACATTAATTTTGTAAAACAATAACATCATGAAGCATATATGAATATGAACAACAGATTAAAATCTATACCATTTGTCGTGGGGACACTGGTAATGTCATTCGGTGTGAGTGGTGCTCCGAAGCAGTCGGATCCGTTGAAAGAAGCATCGGAAGTACGCTTGATCATATCAAAGGTGAATAATTACTGGCAGTCTAATAATAAGGCTGAGGTTAATCCATTTTGGCATCATGCCGCTTATCATACCGGGAATATGGAGGCTTATCGTCTTACAGGTAATGAGGATTGGCTTGATTATTCGCAGCGATGGGCTGAGCATAATGAGTGGAAAGGCGCGAAGAGCAATGACCGCAGTAAGTGGAAGTATAATTATGGAGAGACGGATGAGCACGTGCTTTTCGGCGATTGGCAGATATGTTTCCAGACATACGCCGACCTCTACAACATCCTTCCCGATGATCGCCGCATAAGTCGTGCGCGTGAGGTTATGGAATATGAGATGTCGACACCTGCTAATGATTACTGGTGGTGGGCTGATGGACTTTATATGGTTATGCCCGTAATGACAAAGCTGTATAAGATCACCGGGAATAACAGATACCTTGACAAACTATATGAGTATATCACATTCTCAGATAGCATCATGTTTGATCCGGAGGAGAATCTGTATTACAGAGATGCAAAATACACTTATCCCAAACATAAGAGTGCGAATGGCAAGAAAGATTTTTGGGCACGTGGTGACGGATGGGTTCTTGCCGGACTTGCGAAAGTGCTACAGGATTTACCCACGGAATATAAACACCGAGACTTTTTTGAGCGTCGCTATAAGGATATGGCTTCAGCAGTGGTGGCTTGTCAGCAACCGGAAGGGTATTGGAGTCGGTCAATGTATGACGAGGCACATGCACCCGGCCCGGAGACTTCAGGCACAGCATTCTTTACTTACGGATTGCTTTGGGGTATCAATAATGGTTATCTTACGGATACTAAATATAAGGAGTCTGCTCAGAAGGGCTGGAATTACCTGAAGAATAAGGCACTTCAGAAGGATGGTCGTGTAGGTTATGTGCAACCTATAGGAGAGAAGGCGATACCGGGTCAGGTGGTGGATGCAAAATCTACGGCAGATTTTGGAGTCGGAGCATTCCTGCTTGCCGCTTGTGAGTATGTAAGGATGCTTGAGTCTGCGAATAATTCAGATAGGGCTTATTGGTTAGATCTATTGAATAAGATAGCATATCCGGTTCTTAGCAATATGTCGAAAGGGGAACTTCAGAAGAATATGCAGGTTGAGGTAAGTCCTAATTGGGATGGACGTAATAAGAAAGTCACATATATGGAGACGTTCGGACGCCTTATGGCGGGTATCGCACCATGGCTTGCTCTTCCCGATGATGACACGGCTGAGGGTAAGAAAAGGAAGGAGCTTCGCGACATGGCACTTGCATCCTACCGTAATGCAGTAGATCCGTCAAGTCCGGATTGCCTTTTGTGGCAGGGGGAGGGTCAGGCTCTCGTGGATGCCGCTTACGTGGCAGAGAGTTTTCTGAGAGGATATGATGCCCTCTGGATGCCTCTTGATGAAGTGACGAAAAAACGGTATATAGATGCATTCTCCAATATGCGCCATATTGATCCACCTTACACGAACTGGGTTCTTTTTTCATCCACAATAGAGAGTTTTCTTGCAAAAGCCGGAGCATATTGCGATGACTATCGGGTGAACTCTGCAATACGCAAAGTCAATGAATGGTATGTCGGTGATGGCTGGTATGCCGACGGACCATCTTTTGCCTACGACTATTATAGCAGCTACGTTTTCCATCCGATGCTTTTAGAGACTCTTCAGGCGATGAAGGATGCCGGAAAATATACACGCATCCATTATGGAAAGTATTATGATAAGGCTTTGAAAAGAGCACAGAAGTTCTCTATTGTACTTGAACGTATGATTTCTCCGGAAGGTACGTTCCCTGTGTTCGGACGTTCCATTCCATACAGGATGGCGACTCTTCAGCCGCTTGCATTAATGGCATGGTATGAGAAACTTCCGTCAGGACTTACCAACGGTCAGGTGCGTTCAGCGTTGACAGCGGTTATGAAGCGTATGTTTGACGGAAGAGAGAACTTTAATGATGGCGGGTTCCTAACTATTGGGTTTGCGGGCAGACAGCCGAATATTGCTGACTGGTATACCAATAACGGCTCCTTATACATGACCTCTTTGTCGTTCCTCCCTCTCGGACTGCCCGCCACACATCCTTTCTGGACAGATGCTCCACAGGATTGGACAAACAGAAAGGCATGGGGAGGGAAACCCTTCCCGAAAGACCATCATTGGGATGATGGAAATAATATCAAAGACCTATTCTGACGTTTATATTTCTCATATTTTTACGAAGAAATAAAAGAATAAAAAGAAATTTTTGGTTCTTATAAATTTAAACTATCCGGTAAAAATTAATTTCTTTTATTTCTTTGAATTCTTCGTGAACATCAATTCTTAGTAAGGAGAGCGCGGAGCTTTTGCTGTATTTTATGGCAGAAGTTCCGCGCTCTCTGCGTTATAGTGGGTTAATATTTACATAATATTTGTAATTATTAACTATAATTTAACACAAATTAACAATCGGGGGGTAAAACGAGATTTTTATACTAATTTTGATTTCTAAATGACTAATATCAATAAATTTTGTTGATGTGGTATTAAATTTCTATTGGATTTAAGATTGATGTGAACATATCTGAAGGGGTAGACTTTCTATATTTTCGCTTTCATACTTACCATTTACCAGACTCAATAACCACTACTTCGGTTATAGTTGATGCCTTAAAGGCATCAACTATAACACCGGAAAATTCATTGAAGCGGATCGAAATATTGTCATTTTATTTAATTGAGGTTTAGAAAACTTCATTATCAAGGAAAAACTAATCAAATATAATGAAACCGATTTATGAGGAGAACAATTCTACAACGAAGGGTAGTGGCTGTCACAGTCTGTATAGTGGCAGCTTTCACTGCTCTCACGGTGCAGGGTGCTAACCTTGTGGTCCGTAACTTCAGGTCGCTCCCGACCGACCAGACGGCAATCAACCGGGAGACCATGAAGAGGGATCAGAACGGGAAGACCGCTGCGCTCGTGAAGATCTACACGCCGCTTGATATAGAGCAGACCTATATCAGCAACGGAGTCATGGGCGTGGTGGCGCGCGTCAACAAGCCGGGTCAGATATGGCTCTACATTCCGGCTCGCTCGCAATCAATCGAGATCACCAACCAGAAGTATTCCCCACTCCGCTATTACTTTGACGAGGAGATAACGGCAGGCAAGACCTACTCCATGGAACTGACCGTGGAGGGTAAGGAGGTTACGCTCTCCGCCAGCGTCCGTCAGGCACCTATATGGGTTGACGGGGATTCCGTCGGTGTCAGCCCGCTCAACATCTATCTCTCCTACGGGGAGCATGCCGTGAAGGCGGAGCAGGGCTCGATGCTCTATGACGGCAATGTCATGATCACTCCGGAGACCCAGGCACGTATAGAGCTTCCGATGGAGGATGAGAACCTGAAGTATTCCGACGTGACTGTCCGTGTGCCCGATAATGCCGGAATCTATTTTGAGGGCAGACGTGTTGGCATAGGGGAATGGCGACCCCGTCTTAGGGAGGGGAAGTATACCGTAGAATTTAAGAAGCCTAATTTTGAGGATGCGGTTAAGACATTCAGTGTGATAGCCGGGGTTCCAGTAATGCTTGATGTGCCGCCTCTTGTATCGTACAAGGGTCATCTCTCAGTTGCGGTGTTCCCGAACACGGGAGTCAGGATCTATGACGGAGACACCATCGTTGCGGAGCATAACCTGTCGAAGACCCTGAAGGTTGGCGACTACAGCTATACATTCCGTAAGAAGGGTTATCATCCGTATACAGGTACGTTCAAGGTGGAGCGGAATCAGGAGACGCTTGACACTGTCACCCTGCAGCGCGTGCAGTATGTAAGGAGCAATGCGATGTATGCCGGTATCGGCTTCACCTACGGGACAATCTATGGCGTGAGCGCGCACGTCGGCGGAGTGTTCCATAACGTGAATCTTGAATTGGGTTATACCCTCGGACTCGGCAAGAGCGATGAGGTCTACTGGTTTGAGAAGCCGAAGCCGGGACTCTACGATGACAAGTGCACCTACACGATGGATGAGATAGAGGTGAAGGCAGGCTATCAGTTCAGTTTCGTCCAGCGAGTCGGACTAACCCCGCAGGTGGGCTATCTCGGTCAGCGTCTTCGCGGCGGTGTCCACGGGAACGGTGCGATGTGCCACAACGTCTCTGTCGGGGCACGCCTTGTATTCAATCCCATCCCCAACGTGGGCGTCTACATCAATCCGGAGTATGCGGTTGCTGTCAAGGAGAACGAGTTGTACAGGGAGATAGCGGAATATGGCGGCTTCAGCAAGGGAGGTTTCTATGTAGGCGCCGGTGTCACATTTAATTTCTGAGAAAGATGAGAACGATAACGAGAATCGTATTATACGCGATGCCGCTGCTCATTGCTGCGGCATGCGACACTACGGAGGAATCCTACTATCCCGGACCGGAGTCAGACATCACGATAAGCGTGGAGCAGAAGGGGGCGATCCTCCTATCGGCAGACGGGACCGCGCAGACTATAGACGTAAAGGCAACTACATATTGGGACGCAACGATAGAGGAGTCGGGCAACACCTTCTCTGTAAAGCAGTCGGTAGAGAAGGGTGACGGCACGGTGACCGTGGAGGGTCAGCCGAACTATAATTCCGGAGTCAAGCAGGGTAAGCTCTATCTTTCCGCCCGCAACATCAACAAGCGGATAGAGGTTGACGTGATGCAGGCGCAGCTGAAGTTCAGTATGGGGAAACAGGATGACATCACCCTTCCGGAGAGGGGTGGGTCGTTCATGCTTGAGTTTGAGAGTACCGTCTCATGGAATTTCGAGGTTTCACGTGGTGATGCGTCATGGCTCACCTGCAATCCGGGTATATCCGGAGAGGGTAAGTGGGACAGGATAACGGTAGACGTTGAGGTTGGTCCGAACTACACTCCTTCGGAGCGTAGCGTCACGCTTCTGCTCCGTCCACAGAACGGGGATCTGATACCGTATCTCGGTACATTGCCCGATTCCTTCACGGTTACGCAGGCGGCGGGCACACCCCCGACGGGAGTGCGTGCCTCGGTTGACAGCGTGAAGTATCATGAGGGTTATCTGACGGTCAATTACGAATCGGTTGCGCCTGTCCAGGAGGTTGGCGTGGAAGTGAAGGTTGCCGGAGGTGAGACGGTGGATCGCTATCCGGCGGAGCGCGTCAATGGTTCCTATCCGTTGTCGGGACCCGTCACGGTGAATGTCACCGGATTGGATGAGGGTGTCCGCTACATGGCAGTTCCATACGTCACGTCTATGGTATCGACTGTAGAGGGTGAGCAGGTAGAATTCACCACGGATGCAGAGATAGTGTATCGGGGTGTGGAGATTGTAAGTTATGATATACGACCGACAGCAAGACAGGTGTTTGTCACGGCAGAGTTGAATTCCGATGTAGACGTTACAGAGGGTGGCATCACGATCTATAATGCGGATGGTAGTCATATAGTGACTTACACAAAACCGATAAATGCGAATGTCACGAGTTTTGAGATAGAGTCGGTTGATTTCATGTCGCCGAAGACGGAATATCTGATAGAGATATTCGTGCGAACCGCTCTTAACGAAGCCGTGACTGACCGGATATCCTTCACTACGGAGGGATTGGTACCGGATGAGGGGGATAATACTCCGCCAGATGGTCCGAATGCCAACTAAACTTTACCACGGAGGGGTTTGTGATACTCCTCTGTGGGGTTTAACCACGGAGACCGCAAAGGGCACGGAGAAATTATCAAATATTATAAAAAAACTCTGTGGTCTCAGTGGTTAAACTCACCACGGAGACCGCAAGGGGCACGGAGATTTTTTGATTTCTCTGTGTTGAAGATTATTTAAAACTTTTTTCAAACAAATAAAAATTAAACAAAATGAAACGTATTTTTACACTGATTGCCGTACTCGGCATCGTTGTCTCTGCCATGGCGCAGCGACCGCTCGTGACACTCTCCCACAATGGAGAACTCTCTTTCTTCACCAGTCTTTCAGCCTTTACTGAGGCGATAGACTCTGCCCAGAATGGGGATATCATCTATCTCTCGGAGGGTAACTTCGCTGTTACTGATGGTGAACTGACACTTAAAAAGAGACTAAGTATTGTCGGATGTGGTTATAAGTCACATATTCTTGCAGATATCTTTATATCTGTGAGTGAAAAATATATGATGGATGCACCTCTATTTGACGGGGTGAGATTGCACGAATTAGATTTTAGTAGTTCTAATAAAGACAATCTTGGTAATGTGGAGATTCGTAAAAGTCGGATACAGAATTTGGCGCATCCCTACTATGCTGGTAATAATATTATGGTAGATAGATGTTATATTGAAAATGTAAGTAGCCAAAGTTCTGGTAATAATATAATTTATACGAATTCAAAAATAGGCAACCTTGATAATGCCTATTTTTGCGCAATAATTAATTGCAATGTTGGATCTGCATCATGCACTCCTCTTACTGTAACAGGTTCAATAATAGGTAATATTATAAATCCAGGGCAATATAATAATAGTAACGTATTTAATACATGTATGCCACGTTCTTCTACAGCAGGTATCAATGGACATCTTTATGATAAATGCTATTTTGTAGAGGAATCGGAGGGTAGTACTACGAATATCTTGGATGAAAATTTAGAGTGTACGCTTGATTTGGTAAGTCTTGGTTATTTGGATGAGAATGGTACGCAGGTTGGAGTGTATGGCGGAGATTTTCCATTCTCTGAGACTCCTTCAGTGCCGACGGTGGATTCTGCCAAAAGTTCAGTGGTCTATGATTCGGAAGCTAATCAACTTAAAGTCACTATAAGCGTAGCTCCCAACTGATTTCCCAAACTCATGGGGTGTCTTGTCTGTTAATATGAATTTCGGAGATGCCTCTTAATTTTTTATTCCATGGGAAAATTATATACAACAATAACAGCATTACTCTTAGCAGTAGGAGCGATACATGCCGCGCCACCGTCAGGATATGAATGGTGGTTTGACAATGATATCTCCTCCGTACAGACCGGTTCCATATCCGGGGATAAGGAGGAGTTCACAATTGATGTATCCTCTCTGCCCAAGGGTATGCACCGCTTTAACTGTCGCCTCAGTTCAGAGGATAATGTGTGGGGATCAATCTATACCACCACATTTTATACCGTCTCAAATACTGTGGGCGTTAGCGGGTATGAATGGTGGATAGATAACGGGTATGAGACTAAGACTATCGGTGAAATTTCAGAGGATAATTTGAGTTTCCCCGTTGACCTTTCGGATCTTGTCCCCGGTATGCATCGCTTTAACTGTAGGTTGAATACAGTTGACGGAGAATACGGATCTATCTATAGCAAGTATTTTTATACGGTCTCAAATAAATCCGGAGCCAAAGGTTATGAATATTGGTTTGACAACAGATATTCATCCAAGGTCACGGGGTCTATTTCAGAGAATACGCTTACCTTCCCCGTAGAGATAACCGATCTTGTGCCGGGTATGCATTATTTCAATTGCCGTCTTGAGAATGGTTACGGAGAATGGGGATCTGTTTATCGGAGTGTATTCTTTACTACCGGCAATTATCGGGATGCGGTAGCATACGAATATTGGATTGACAATAATTATAAAGAAAAGGCTTCCGGTGACCTGACAGACGGGGATAATCTCTACACGATTGACGTTACAGGTCTACGCAAGGGTTTGCATCGGTTCAATTATCGAATCCGCACAACTGGCGGTGAATGGGGTTCGGTCTATTCCACCTATTTCTATTGCACTGCACTCGGTTCATTTGCCACAGATTATGAATATTGGCTTGACGATGATTATTCCAATCGCGTAGCAGGGGATTGTCATTCAAATGCAACGTCATTCAATGTTGATTTGTCGGGACTTGACCGTAGAAAGGAGGTTCACTACTTCAATATCCGTATGAGAAATGGAGATGAATGGGGTTCGGTGCATCGAAAACTCATAGTATTACCTAAGGAGACCCGCAAGGCTCCGATAATCGGCTATGCGCACAGTCTCAATGGTAATAATCTTGGATATGTCAAGATTGAGAATGGTCTGACCGACAGTCTGGCGTTTATGGTTGATATCCCGGACAGCATCTTCTCATTGCAGGATAAAAAACTCAAGTTTGACGGTGATGTCGTTTCCGTAGAGGGTGGTGATTCACTTCACTATGCGCTGCAGCTTGATACGGAATTAGGGTTGTCATCTCCTACTCTGTACAGTGTTGAGGTATCGCGGTCATTCTCTGCGACCGCTGTGCCGATAAAGGTCAATTCCTTGCATGAGTTTGAGAAACCGGCGTTCGGCGAGTTTGCCGTTGCTAAGTTCACATCTTCCGGCACGCCCCTATATTTCCGTGCTGACCAAGAAGCTATCCTTCAGATTTATCGTAATGGTGAGAGGGTTGCGCAAGTAGCTGCAAAGGATCTGAAGAGTATGGCAATATTGACTCTTGAAGAGGGGGAATATTTTGCAGTGCTCCGGGATGTGCCGAAGAATGAGGAGAATTCTGCTGATAAGTTTACATTCCATCTGATGAGTACACCTAATATCGTGCCAACGCCTACGATTGAATTTGTGAATGAACGTGTAACTATACGTTGTGCTCGTGAGGATGCGGAGATCTATTACACTCTGAATGATTCTGTTCCAACAGTGGAGAGTTTACGTTATGCCGAACCCTTCCCTCTAAAGCATAATGCCGTGGTGAAAGCAATGGCAAGTGTGCCGAAGTCGGATATTCAACCGTCGGATATCGTCGTTTTGAGAGTTGATTCGTTTACAGTGGCAAATCCGGTTATCCGTATGGATAATCTGGACATTGTGATTGTATCCGATACAATTGAGGGAGTAAAGACACATTATACTCTTGATGGGACCGAACCGACAGTACAGAGTGTGGTATACGAAACACCTTTCCGGCTTGGAGAGGATGCTACGGTGCGGGCTCGTTCGTTCAAGGAGGGTTATAATGCTTCGGAGATTGTGGAATATGTCTATACGCATAGTCTGCATGTAACGAAAGCTCCTATTATCAGTGTCGAGAATGGTATTGTAACCCTTACGGTAGAGACGGAAGGGTCGGAACTCTATTACGGTATAGATAACGATAATCCGGAAGCGATGAGTTTGTATGAGTCGCCGTTTGAGATGAATGTCAACGGTGTCATCTATGCGCAGGCGCGTATGTCGGGTATGTATGATTCGGAGATAGTCTCCTACGAGGTCAACGGCAATAAGGTTCCGACTCCGGTGATAAGGTATCTTGATACGAAGTATGTGAGCATTACATGTGACAATCAGGATGTCGATATCTATTACACGACAGATGAGTCAGCGCCGACAACTGCTTCTACGAAGTATGAGGGTGAGTTTGAGTTTGACAGGAATGGTGTTATCAAGGCGATAGCCGTGGATAATACCGGAAAACTTGATGACTCGAATATCGCTGAATTGGTGATAGACACGAATAAGGTTGCCAATCCGATAATCAGAATAGAGAATCTTGCTGTGGTGATTATTCCGGATCAGCATATTGGAGTGCATACTTACTATACTCTCGACGGTAGTGAGCCAACGGAGTCAAGCGAGGAATATGGCGCACCGTTTATGTTAAGCGGAAATGTAACGGTACGTGCGAGATCATATAAGGAGGGATATACTCCTTCCGGTATAACTGACTTCGGATATTCCCACAATGTATATGTCACCAAGGCACCAGTTATCAGTGTTGAGGATCATACTGTAACTCTTACGGCACAGACGGAAGGGTCGGAACTCTATTATGGCATAGATAATGATGACCCTGCAGCGATGAGACGTTATGAGTCACCGTTTAAGATGAATGTCAACGGTATCATCTATGCGCAGGCACGTATGTCCGGCATGTATGATTCGGAGATAGTCTCCTACGAGATCAATGGCAATAAGCTGCCGCTGCCTAACGTCACTTACGATGAATACTCCAAGCTGGTGGAAATGGAATTCACCTATGCAGACTCAGAGATCTATTACACTACAGATGGCAGCGCACCGACCACTGCTTCGACGAAGTATGAGGAGGCGTTCGAGTTTGACCGCAACGGAGTGATCAAGGCGATAGCCGTCGATCCTTCCGGAAAACTCGATAACTCCAATATCGCAGAATTGGTTATCGACAGCAACACTGTCGATGATCCATTGATCCGAGTGGAGAATATGGCGGTGGTGATTGTTTCCGACCTGCACGCTGGCGTACATACTTACTATACTCTTGATGGCAGCGAGCCGACAGAGACAAGCACCGAGTATGGAGCACCCTTCATGCTGAGCGGCAACACTACCGTTCGCGCACGCTCATACAAGGAGGGGTATAATCCTTCGAGTATAACCGACTTCGGATATGTTCACAGCACATATACAGTAAAGACACCGGTTATCTCTGCTGATGGCAATACTATCAGTATCGCGGCACAGACGGAAGGCTCTTCTATATATTGTGCAGTCAATAATAATGATCCGGTAGCCATGAGTCTGTATGAGTCACCATTCACCATGAGCGAGAATGGTATTATATATGCCCAGGCTCGTAAGACGGGTATGTATGATTCAGAGGTTGTAAGCTATGAGTTGATAGTGCAGAAGACCAAGGCTCCTTACGGACGCTACGATAAGGCTACAAAACTTCTGTCGCTACATAGCGATACGGAGGGTGCGGTGATAAGTTACTCCGACAATGGGGCGAGTGACTGGATTCAATATTCGGAACCTATCCTTATAGAGGGTAACAGGAGAATCTATGCCAAGGCTCTTGCTCCTAATTATCTTGAATCGGATGTGGCTGAGATCGTTGTCAGTGAGTTTAAGTGTCAGGGTGTAGAGATAGTCTACAACGGTCGGTACGTCACTTTGACTACTTCTGAAGAGGGTGCCGAGATACGTTACACGCTTGACGGCGGCGATCCGACTGCCGGGGAGAAGTATACCGGAAGGATCGATGCCGGTGGTCTCTGTACGGTTAAGGCGGTTACCGTTAAGGATAACTACATGAATTCTGACGTGGCAGAGTACGTCGTCAGGGCGTATGGCGATGAGGAACATGCCGAGACGGCGGAAGCCGGTATCCTTTCGGAATGCTACGGATGGGCAGACAGCTCCCTGCTCGCTTCTATCGATAGGTTTAGCGTAGCTGGACCGTTGAATGAGGCTGACTATGCACTATTGAGAGCTATGACGTCGCTGCGTCATCTGGATCTTAAGAATGCCTCCACGCCGATACTTGCTGACAATGCGTTTGCAGGTATGGGATTGGTGAGTGTGAGTCTTCCTTCTGACGTGGCATCCTACGGTGAAAATCTCTTCAGCGGGAATACGATGCTTTGTGCAGTGATATGGAATGCTCCCAAGGCAATCATCAAGTCGGGATTCAGACCGGCAGGTGAGAATCCGAATATCCTCCTTTATCTCAATGACAACGTGGAGAATGACGTGGCTGTATCGGAGAAGATGAATCTGATTGTCAACGGAAATTCGGATGCAGTTACGCTTCATGACCGTTATCCGTTCCATGCACCCTTGAAGTTTGATGCCGCTCATGTTGAGTTTGTGCGCAACTTCTCGAAGGTGACGGAGATTGGCGGCACTTCCGGCTGGGAGACACTGACGCTCCCGTTTGACGTGCAGACCGTTACGGCATCGTCGGGCGAGATCCTGCCCTTTGCCTCTACCGGAAGCGGTGCCTACCGTTACTGGCTCTTTGAGCCATCGGGCACAGGCTGGCAACGCACAGATGCAATCGATGCCTACAAGCCTTATTTGATAGCAATGCCTAATCATCCGTGGTATTATGATGAATACATAATAAACGGAGATGTGACGTTCGAGTCAGATAATGTGACCATTGAGGCTACACCTGAACCGGAGGGCTTTGCCTATAAGGGTAGTACGGAGATGTGGGCAACCTATATGCCGCGTGCAGCATCCAACAGCATATATCTGCTGAATGATGACAGTGAATACGGTTATGCACCGGGCAGTGTGTTCCAGAGCGGAATAAGGGATGCCCGTCCGTTTGAGTGCTATCTGACCTCTGAGAGCGGAGCATTGCGTATGCCGGTGTTCGAGTCGTCTGACGTGGAGGATATCATGGCGGAACTCGGTACCAAGATATGGGTAGAGAATCATGATCTCTTAATAAGAAGCGGTATCAGTCAGCGGATGAGAATCTTCGATACGGTCGGTCAGTTAGTCAGAATAGCCGACGTCACCGCCGGAGAGGTTTGCCGCGTACATGATCTCGCACCGGGCATCTATATCATCGGGCAGATGAAGATCATGGTTAAATAAGCATTTTTAACTACCATCAAGACACGGAGAACAGAGAGTTTTTCAGAATAACTGATAAAACTCAATGTCCTCCGTGTTGTATGTGATGGATAAGGATTGTGGAAACGAAATCTATGAAACAGTATAAATGTCATGAGGATTTTTTTGAAATTATTAGTAGCAATTGCTGCCTTATCCTGCGCGCATGATGCTTCGGCGCAGAGCAGCGAAATCCAGTCAAAACTGATTCAGATAAAGACGGGACCGGAATATATCTATGGAGAGGGTACGGGTGAGACACCGGCGGAGGCGGACAGAAATGCCCTCGCCAACCTGTTGAGCAAGATCGGCACAACAGTGCAAAGCTCATTCTCAATGACGGAGGAGGAGACCTTGACCAATGACGCACTTGATTCCAAGCGAGATGTGAAGTCGGTCATGAACACCTATTCTCAAGCCACGCTCAACAATACGGAGATAGTGAATTACAGGGATGAGAACGGAATGTTCTGCCAGTTGAGATATATGCTTCGCACCGAGTTGGAGAAGATGTTTGAGCACAGGCGCGATAGGGTGGAGGACTATGTGCGCACGGCGTTACGTTCGGAGGAGAAGGGGAGAGTGGATGACGCGCTCCGTTTTCTCAACTGGGCGTATGTGCTGCTTCATTCTCTCCAGTATCCTTCTGACGTTAAGATGAAAGTAGAAGGTGAGGAGCAGCTTCTGGTCAACTGGATCCCAAACCGTATGCGGGATATACTCGGCGAGGTAAAAGTGGAGGTTGCAAATGTGGAGCCGGCACCGGAAAATAGGGTGGACGTGCTGTTTACGTATAAAGGGGAACCGGCTGCAGGGATTGACTTCACCTACTGGAACGGGAAGGTGAACAGTCCGGTCAACGGAGTGAAGGATGGCATGGGTCAACTCTCTTTCCCCGCAGACTATCCGGTGAACGACGTCATGCTCGTGGTGGAGACCTCATACGCGGAGGCAAGCCAAAGCGACAGGGAGCTTGAGAGCATGATCGCCACGTTCAAGCCGCTTGCTTTCCCGGAGGCGAGAAAGGTGATAGGAGTGGAGGGTAAAGCGATAAAGGCAGACAAAGGGGCTGAGAAGAATTTTCAGGCGCAGGTGGAGGCAGGTAAGCGGGAAGGAGTGACGCCTCTTGCCAAGAAAGATGCGAAGGATTATGACGCAATTCTTACGGAGGTGCTGAAGTCAGTCAAGGGGAAAAATTACAAGCCGGATGCATCCCTGTTCACGGAAGAGGGTCTTGACATGTTTAACCGTCTTTTGGGATACGGTAAGGCATCCCTGCTCGGAGAGCCGGATCCCGGTTACTATCCGTTTGGCGAGAGAGTGGTGGCGCGCAGTGTACCGATGAAGTTTTCGTTTGAGAATAACCGACGTAGTTTTGTAGAAGACGTGACCTTCACGTTCAGTCCCGACAAGAGGATAGAGAGCGTGGCGTTCGGACTTGGAGGAGCGGCCCGTAAAGATGTGTTCAGCCAGGGTGTTGGGGCATGGAGCGATTCTGTAAAGATGGTAATCGTGACATTCCTTGAGAATTACAAGACTGCATTCGCATTAAAAAGACTTGACTATATACGCAATATATTTGATGAAAATGCGTATATTATAGTAGGTCATAAATTGCAGAAGATGCAGCGTCTGGATGGCGATGGCGGAGGACTCAGCACGGTGCCGCAGTATGAGTTTGTGCGCAAGAGTAAGGAGGAATATATGTCGCAGCTGGAGAAATGCTTCAAAAGTAATGAGTATGTCAACATAAATTTCTCCGATAACGATATACAGAAGGCAGCCTACGGAGGAGATACTTTCGGCATACAGATCAGACAGGATTATTATTCTGAGCATTACGGAGATCAAGGCTACCTGTTTCTTTTTGTTGATCTAAATGAGGCAGATAAACCGATCATAAAGATCCGTACATGGCAACCGGAACGTAATCCGGATCTCACCCCGATGCTACCTAAGAATAATAGGGATTTCGGTATATATAGCAATTCGATGTTTCAGTGAGACTCCGGATAATGATACTATAAGTATAAAAATATCACAAATTATTATAGATGAATTTAGAAGGTATGAGATTTAGAATGATAATGACGGGGGTCATGGCTATTGCAGCCGTGACCTCTTGTCATGCTGATCCACCGAAAGGTTTCGAGGAGTTCCGCCGCGGTTTGCTTGACAATTTCAATAGTTTCAAGTCGAGGATATTGGAGCATTATAATGATTTCCTTGCCGGAGAATGGCATGAGTATGAGAGCCTTGAGGCAGACATGCGTTATACCCAGCCTAAGCCGGAGAGTATGCCGAGTGCGGTTGAGATAGTGGCGGAAGAGGCAACTGACCAACAGAAGGAAATGTTGTTTTCGCTTGGGTTCTCAAATCCTGATTTTAAGGCGGGTCTTAATCCGGAGGATAGACGCAAGACCCCAGAATCGCTTGAATGGCTTCGCAATGCAGTGGCTCTTTACAAGGCTTCTACGCCGGCGGATAGTGTGAAAACTGATGGGAATGTGGAAAAAGTATCAAGGGGAGATATCATGACATGTGAGGGTCTTGTAGAGGATTATGACGGGGAGATATTTAATTTCTATGGTATGAAGTTTGCTCTGCCCCGTTTTGATTTTTCGATAAGGGACAGCATATCGCAGACAGTGGACTATGCGAACCAATGGACAGAACTAAGCGATGCAGATGTTGCCTCGGAGGTGGCACCTGCGCTTGCGAATCTTCAGAAGGTGTCAGGGCTAAGCGATTATCTTCTGTTTGAGATGATGATGGCATGGCTTGACCAAAAATTCCCACAGGCAAATGATGCGTCGAAGATGTCGGCAGCCCATTATTTGCTTGCCAATATGGGATTCGGTGTGCGTATAGCCATGGATAAGGAGGGCACACCTTTTATGTTGCTTCCGTTTGATGAGCAAGTCTATGGACGCGCATATTTTAAAATGGCAAAGAATTACTATGTATTCTCCATGCCGGGTAAGGAACAGGTTAAGAGCATAGGACTCAGGACCCCTCAACTGCCTAATAATGCTGATCTCGGGAAGAGTCTTAACTTGCGTATGGATGGGTTGACTCTACCTTTCAAGCCGTATCATTATTTCTTCAAGTATGGTAATCTGAAGATAGAGGGGGATATGAACGAAAATGTCATTCCAATGCTTTACCGTTATCCTCAGATGGCAACTGGAGGTTTTGCCGCCTCCATGATCTCTCCGGAAGTAAGGGAAGATGTTGTGCGTCAGATAAAGAGACAGCTTGGAGATATGGACCCGCTGCAGGCTGCAGATAAGCTTCTTGCGATGATACAGTTTGGTTTCCCGTACGCTACGGACGATAATTTCCATGGTTTTGAGAAGCCATATTTCTTTGAGGAGATTCTTTATTATCCTAAGAGCGACTGTGAGGATAGGGCTGTATTCTACAGTTATCTGGTTTGGAATGCCTTTGGCATTGAGACAGATCTGATTGCTTACCCATATCATGAAGCAACAGCAATAAGGGCTGACAATGTATGGGGTGGAGATGCACACTATACTGAAGGGGATAAGAAATTTTACATATCTGACCCTACATTTGTAGGAGCACCGACAGGTCAGTGTATGCCTCAGTTTATGGAAGTGAAACCGACTATTGATCTGCGCTATACGAAAGTAGCAGATATGGATACGATTCAGAGTGAATAAACAGAAATATCGATTTATTCAGCAATAAAAAAGCGAAGTCGAGAGGAATCCCGACTTCGCTTTTTTATTATCATGGGAACTTTATCAGTTGTTCTCAGGACGCAGACCGCGAACGGTAGCACCAGCTTGCCACATCTCGCTTTCGCGTAGAGCTTTCAGTTCTTCCTCAAGACCTTCGCGATAGCCCGGTTTAGAGTTGGAGTCGATTGAATTCTGTGCTTCCTGTCCACAAGCCACACTTGCGTATAGTTTCTCTACGACGGGTTTGATGGCATCATGGAAGGGACCCATCCAATCAAGAGCTCCACGCTGAGCAGTAGTAGAGCAGTTTGCATACATCCAATCCATACCTTTTGCTGCGAAAAGAGGCATGAGGGACTGAGTCAGCTCTTCAACAGTCTCGTTGAATGCCTCGGAAGGGGTGTGTCCATTCTCGCGGAGTACTTCATACTGTGCAAGGAGAAGACCTTGTATGGCACCCATCAGGGAACCACGCTCGCCAGTAAGGTCACTATATGCCTCGCGCTTGAATGTAGTCTCAAAGATATATCCCGAGCCGATACCGATGGCGAGAGCAAGAGTGCGATCAAGAGCCCGTCCTGTATAGTCCTGTTCAATAGCGTAGCTTGAGTTCAGACCACGTCCTTCAAGGAACATTGTACGCAAGGATGTACCAGATCCTTTAGGAGCAACGAGAATCACATCGACATCAGCGGGAGGCACTACGCCTGTACGATCAGGCCATGCGATTGCAAATCCATGGGAGAAATAGAGAGCCTTACCGGGAGTAAGGTGCTTTTTGATAGTAGGCCATACGGAAATAACTGCGGCATCAGAAAGAAGACACATAATGATAGTGCCTTTTGCACATGCTTCTTCAATTGAGAATAGAGTTTCTCCGGGAACCCAACCGTCAGCCACAGCCTTATCGTATGTCTTGCCTGCACGCTGACCTACAATCACGTTGAATCCATTGTCGCGCAGATTCAAACTCTGACCGGGACCTTGCACGCCATATCCGATCACGGCAATTGTTTCATCTTTGAGTATTTCGCGAGCTTTTTCAAGAGGAAATTCTTCGCGAGTGACAACGGTCTCTTCAACGTTGCCAAATTTAAGCTTAGCCATAAACTTTGTTGATTATTTAGATTTGAATGAAATTTATTTATTTTCAAGTTGCTGTCTACGGTTTTCCTGATTCTGCAGGAATTCATCGACATATTCCATAGGAGCTTTGGTGACTGCCACTCTTCCGGAACGAACAAACTGACGCAGACCGAGATGTTTTAGTTTGTCGAATAAAGCTTTTACTTCATCCGTATGTCCGGTCTTCTCAAAAATAGTGTATTCCGGTTGAATCTCCAATACCCGGGCACCATGGGTGCGTATGATATGCTCGATCTCATCCGTTGCGAGAACTGAAGCTGTCGGGACTTTATACAAGGCGACTTCTTGGAAAACGATTTCGTCGTCAGTATGTAGGAAAGCTCGTAATACGTCAATTCTTTTTTCAATCTGTTTCACCACATGTTCCATCATCTCACGTTCGCTCTTGCAAGTGATTGTAAACTTATGAACACCTGGAATTGAACAAGCACTCACTGTCAGACTCTCTATATTGAGACATCTTCTGCTGAAAACCATAGAGATCTGATGAAGCAGGCTGACTTGGTTTTCTGTAAAGACTGTTATTGTGAAAAGTTGTTTTTCCATATCTGTCGTGAGCTTATACGGGTTTGTAATATTCTGTCGGATTAAGGAGTATCTCATCGACACCATGTCCGCCGGGAGTCATAGGAAAGACCATATCAGTCTCGTCAATATTGACATTGAGCAGATATGCGCCATTATGTTCTCTCATCCGGCATACTGCATCTGCAAGGTTGTCTCTATGAGCCACATCTTCTGCTTTTATACCGTATGCTTCTGCTATGGTCTTAAAATCAGGGTTGACCATAGGGGTGGCACTGTATCTACTGTTGAAGAAAAGATGCTGCCATTGGCGCACATTGCCAAGGAAGTTGTTATTGAGCAACACAATCTTCACTCCGACGTTATATTCCATGATCATGCCAAGTTCCTGGATGGTCATCTGTAGTCCTCCATCTCCGACAAACAGTACGACGTCACGGTCAGGTTTTCCAATCTTAGCTCCTATAGCCGCCGGAAGACCGAATCCCATAGTGCCAAGCCCACCGGAAGATATGACGCTTCTCGGAGATTTGAATCCGAAATAGCGGACACCGAACATCTGGTTCTGTCCGACATCAGTCACAAGTATTGCATTGTCGTCAAAAATCTTACTGACAATGGATACCACTTCTCCCATTAGCATTTTCCCATCAGGAGTAGATGCATTTATTTCTCTATCGATGACACGCTCTTCCTCCACTTTTTTATGGCGGCTGAAAGATTCGATCCAATATTTATTTGGAGTAGAGGTATTAATCAACGGGAGAAGCCTTTGCATCACAGAGCGGGCATCTCCATGGAGATGTAAATAGCTTTTGACTGTTTTGTCAAACTCACTGGCATCAATATCAATATGTATTATTTTTGCATCAGGTGCATATTTTGCAGTATCACCGGTGACACGATCATCAAAACGCATGCCTATTGCAATGATTACATCGGCTTTATTGGTATTTATGTTTGGCGCAAGATTTCCGTGCATGCCGAGCATTCCCATATTAAGAGGATGATCGGTAGGGATGGTAGAAAGACCGAGCATTGTGCATCCCACAGGAATCCCTGCTTTTTCTGCGAATTTAACTAATTCGGCTTCAGCTTTAGCTATAGTCACTCCATGTCCGGAGATAATCAAAGGTTTTTCAGCCGAATTTATTATTTCGGCGGCTTTTTTCAATAAGTCGTCTGTCGGCTCCGGATCTGGATTATAACTTCTAATGAAATTACACGTGTCTAAATGATACTCAGCTTTATTTGTCTGGGCATCTTTTGCAATATCAATGACGACAGGTCCCGGACGTCCGGAATTAGCGATATAGAATGCACGAGCTATGGCAGGCGCAATATCCTCCGGGCGCCTGACTAATATAGCCCATTTTGTAACCGGAAGAGTCACGCTGACTACATCGCTTTCCTGAAAAGCATCTCTACCAAGTAAAGATGAGGGCACCTGTCCTGTAATAGCAACAATTGGCGTACTATCCATCAGTGCATCGTTAAGTCCTGTAATCAGATTCATCGCTCCGGGACCAGACGTTGCAAATACGACTCCGGTTTTACCGGTAGCCCGAGCAAACCCTTCGGCAGCATGTATGGCACCTTGCTCATGGCGCGCGAGATAATGGCGTACTTTGTCGCTATAGTCATATAGACGGTCGTATACCGGCATTATTTGCCCTCCCGGATAACCGAATACCTGATCAACACCTTGGTCGATCAAGGCTTTTATCAGAATCTCGGCACCTGTAAATTTTTCACTCATAAACGTGTGGATTATTTTATTCAATATTGGAACGAACCCCACCTTTGTCAGCGGAAGTCACAGCTGATGCGTAGGCTTTTAATGCGCGACTTATATATCGGTCGCGTCCTCTCGGACAGAAAGCATCCTTTCCATGAGCTTCCTCTTCCTTACGCCTGATGTTAAGCTCTTCATCGGATAGCCTTACATTTATTGTCCGGTTTGGGATATCAATTTCAATTATGTCGCCATCTCTTACAAGGGCAATATCTCCACCGGCAGCAGCCTCCGGAGATATATGCCCTATTGAAAGACCGGATGTGCCTCCAGAGAAACGACCGTCGGTAATTAATGCACATTCTTTTCCGAGATGCTTGCTTTTTATATAGCTTGTGGGATATAGCATTTCCTGCATTCCCGGACCCCCTTTAGGTCCCTCGAACGTAATCACCACGACGTCACCGCTCTTGACTTTGTCATTGAGGATTCCTTCCACGGCTTCTTCCTGGCTATGGAAAACTTTGGCAGGACCAGAAAATTTGAAAATGCTTTCATCGACACCGGCTGTCTTTACCACACAACCATCTTTTGCAATATTGCCTTTTAAGACAGCGAGTCCGCCATCTTTTACGTAGGCATGATCAAAGTCGCGAATACATCCGTTGGTTCTGTCGCTGTCAAGTTGTTTAAATTGGGAGTCTTGGCTTCCCATTACGGTTGTATGAATATGTCCCGGAGCGGAATGCCATAATAAATCAGCTTCCTCAGAATAGTCTTTACCTTCAATTGCATACTTTTCAATTGCCTCGCCAAGAGTAAGTCCATCAACACGTTTGACCGAAGTGTCGATAAGATCTTTATCAGCCAATTGTTTCATGATAGAAAGTATTCCACCTGCACGGTTTACGTCTTCTATATGATATTTGTTGGTATTTGGTGCGACTTTACATAATACCGGAGACTTACGAGACAGCATGTCAATATCCTCCATTTTGAAATCAGCCCCCGCCTCGTTTGCTACCGCAAGAAGGTGCAGGACGGTATTAGTGCTACCTCCCATAGCAATATCAAGCGTCATTGCATTGAGCATAGCATTTCGAGTAGCGATGGAGCGAGGAAGTACGCTGTTGTCACCGTCCCTATAATATGCATAGGTATTTTCTACAATCTGCTTTGCAGCTTTTTTGAAAAGATTGATTCTATTTTTGTGTGTCGCAAGAATAGTACCGTTCCCAGGCAGAGCTAATCCAATTGCTTCATTAAGCGAATTCATTGAATTGGCAGTGAACATGCCGGAACATGATCCACAAGTAGGACATCCCTCTTTTTCAAGATATTCCACCTCTTTGTCGGAAATAGAAGAGTCTGCAGAATCAATCATAATATCAATTAGGTCAAGTTTCCTTCCATTTAAGTCCCCCGCTTCCATAGGACCGCCAGATACGAATATCGTGGGGATATTCAGTCTCATAGCCGCCATGAGCATTCCGGGAGTAACCTTGTCACAATTGCTGATACATACCATGGCATCCGCCTTGTGAGCATTGACCATATATTCCACAGAGTCAGCGATCAGATCGCGAGAAGGAAGGGAATAAAGCATACCGTCGTGCCCCATAGCAATACCATCATCGATTGCGATTGTATTAAATTCAGCAGCGAAACAACCAAGTTTCTCGATTTCGTGTTTTACAATCTGACCGATTTCATGCAGATGTGTGTGTCCCGGGACAAATTGGGTAAATGAATTTACAACCGCAATTATCGGTTTTCCCATTTGCTCCTCTTTCATTCCATTTGCTCTCCATAAGGCTCTTGCCCCTGCCATTCTTCTTCCAAAAGTGCTGGCATAACTTCTTAGCTGATTTACCATAATTAATATACCTGTAGAATTAGGCACGAGAAATGTATGATAAGAATCGTGCCAATCTGTGTTATAATGGAAAATTTTGGCAAATTTATGCAAGTTTTTTGAAAATTGCAAATAG
This sequence comes from Lepagella muris, assembly GCF_004793975.1. NCBI lineage: Bacteria > Pseudomonadati > Bacteroidota > Bacteroidia > Bacteroidales > Muribaculaceae > Lepagella > Lepagella muris. The sequence continues at coordinate 20,645 of NZ_SRYB01000005.1, read as the reverse complement.
TTCGCCTATTATTTCTACAAAATATACAAATGAAGCGAAAATTTGATTATTTAGTGGAATGTGTGTTTAAAATTAATGTCAGACTGACATGATATCATGTCAGTCTGACTGCAAATGAATAATTATTAAATATTCTAAAAATATTGATTGGGTGTTGTAAATGGAAAGTCAAAAATCAATTATTTACCAAAATATACTCACATTTACATGAGGATAATTCCGGCTTTCTTACAAGTTTCAATCTGTTCGTCCGGCCAAATAGAGGCTTGTACCTCTCCGATATGCGCCTTTTGTAAAAGGAACATACAGAGCCGGCTCTGTCCGATGCCTCCGCCAATGGAAAATGGAAGCTGATGGTTGAGAAGACGTTTGTGGAAGTTTAATTCTGATCGTTCGGGACAACCTCTAAGTTGCAACTGAGTCATAAGAGATTCAGGACTGACCCTTATTCCCATTGAAGATAGTTCAAAAGAGCGTCCGAGGACAGAATCCCATACGAGGATGTCACCGTTAAGTCCTTTGTATCCCTCACCATTGTCGGAGATCCAATCATCATAATCCGGAGCTCGTCCATCATGAGGTTTCCCGTCACCGAGCGGTGCTCCTATACCAATAAGAAAAACGGCACCATATTTTTTTGTAATTTCAGATTCCCGTTGAGTTGGAGTTAAATCAGGATACATCTGTCGAAGATCTTCACTATGAATGAATGTGATCTGTTCAGGCAATCTGGGAGTTATATGAGGAAATCTCTCGAAAACCTTTTTTTCTGTTTCTCTCATAGCCTGGTAAATCTTCCTGACGGTATCTTTTAGATATTCAAGATTGCGATCTTCTTCCCGAATAGTCTTTTCCCAATCCCATTGATCCACATAAAGAGAATGTAGATTATCAAGTTCCTCATCCGCACGAATTGCATTCATATCGGTATAAATACCATATCCCGGAGCAATATCGTATGCGCCTAATTTAGCTCTTTTCCATTTGGCAAGAGAATGCACAACTTCTGCTTTGCGTTCATTAAGTGCCTTTACCGGGAAAGATACAGCACGTTCCACACCGTTAAGGTCATCATTTAATCCGGTACCCGAAAGCACGAATAGTGGTGCGGTGACTCTTCTGAGTCCAAGAGCTTCAGAAAGTTTCTTTTGGAAATCTTTCTTAATCATCTTTATTGCAATCTCGGTAGTTTCGGGAAGCAATTTCAGTTTATAGTTTTGAGGAATAATCAAACTCATATTTTTAATGATTGATATGAATAATTGAAATGAATTGAAGTAATCAATAATGCAAAGTTAATGACATTTTTTTATATAAACAATAAAATTAACAACAAATGTCAATTAAATTTTAATAATAATGGAAATTGGAAAAGTGTCTTCAAGGGATTCCGTTAAAAATCATGCAGTTGATAGAATCATTTGACAGCTTTCCTATTGTTATCCAAAAATGATCCTGTTGATCTCTTCAAGTTCATCATTTGAAAAAGAAACATTATCGACGCATTTTAAAGAATCGGCGAGTTGATTGACTGAGCTGCTGCCAACAATCACGGAAGTCACCCGATCATCTTTTAAAACCCAGGATAATGCCATTTGGGCAAGAGTCTGACCTCGTTCCCCAGCTATTATTTTTAATGCATTCAGTTTATTGATCCATTCTGGAGTGATTTTCTCTTGCTTGAGAAATTTATTTTTAGCAGCTCGTGAATCTTCAGGTATACCATTAATATATCTGTCGGTTAGCATACCCTGTTCCAAAGGAGAGAATGCAGTGAATCCCACTCCGTTCTCCTTGGCTTGAGTAAGTGTGCCCGCTGATTCGACCGTTCTGTCGATCATATTATATCTTCCTTGATATATGAGGCATGGCACGTCATGATTATTAAGATAGGTAAATGCATATTGGGTCGCCTCAAATGGCCATTTTGAAATACCTATATAAAGGGCTTTCCCGCTCCGCACTATGTCTACAAGAGCCTGGAGTGTCTCTCTGACAGGAGTGTCGGGGTCAAAACGATGACTATAGAAGATATCAACATAATCGAGGTTCATTCTTTTAAGGCTTTGATCAAGGGATGCCATTAGATATTTCCTGGATCCACCGATACCATAGGGACCTTTCCACATATCATAGCCTGCCTTAGTGGTTATTATCATCTCATCGCGATATGGACGAAATGACGACTTCATGATTTGCCCGAATGTCTCCTCGGCAGACCCGTAAGGAGGGCCATAATTATTTGCAAGATCAAAGCAGGTTATTCCATGATCAAAAGCATAGTGAAGTATTTTGCGGCAATTTGATAGAGTGTCGACTGCCCCGAAGTTGTGCCATAATCCTAATGAAACTCGAGGTAGTAAAATTCCACTCTCGCCACATCTCATATATGACATGCCGGATTCATATCGGTCTTCAAGAGGGGAATAGATGTTTTCTGTCATGGGAGTATATTGTTTAATATGGTTGTAAACATTGATATGAGATGACTAAATAACGATTACAAAAAAGATAAATTGTTAAATCTATAGAAAAATAAATGTAGGAACAAACATCTAAATGATTGCTGATAGAGTAGAATAAGGGCGATTAACGCAAAAAAAAGATTTTTCATTTTACATGGTATTTTTGCTTAAATAAAATAAAATACATAACTTTGCAACACCGAAATAGAGGAACAGGTTGAAATTTCCTGACAGTCTCGCTACGGTAATAGTCCGACCCTCTTTTAAATCAATCATTAAGATTGCTAATAATAATTTGTTTTTCTTCGAGGATGAGAAAACATATACTGACATCATTAATCAGCATGCTAAGTATCGTCCCGGCTCATTCAGTCGGGACGAATGCATATATATCGGTATCTGCTTCTGATATTCCAGATGGCAGAAAGTCTGTTGATACAGTAAGTTCAGATTTACCGAATATTGAAGTCAAATCATTGAAGAATAAAAAGAGGGTCAGTTCATCAACACCTCAGTATAATCTGGATTCAGAAATTATCAGGCAGACCGGCATCACCGATATATCAGAAGCCATGCGAAGACTCCCTGGAGTGAATCTGCGTGATTATGGAGGAGCCGGCGGATTGAAAACCGTCTCCGTAAGAGGCTTGGGTTCAGAGCATACGGCAGTCATCTATGACGGGGTCTCGTTGAGTGATTGTCAGAGTGGGCAGATAGATCTTTCCAGATATTCCATAGATAATGTGAGATCGTTGTCGTTGTATTCAGGAGATAATGACGATATTTTCTTGCCGGCAAAGGCAGCCGCCTCAGCATCTTCGCTTTATATATCATCGTTTACCTCTACTGATGATGCCGATTTTCACTTAAAGTCTCAAATGAAGATCGGGTCATTCGGTTATTATAATCCATATATAAGGTTGGGTAAGGGTAATGATAATGATAGGGGATTTTCATATTCTGCAAATGCCGAATACATCCATTCTGAGAATGATTATCCATTTATCCTGACAAACGGAGATCTGATTACCCATGAGAAGCGTGAAAACTCACGTATGAATTCATGGCTTGGGGAATTTAACGGGATGTATAGATTTGGGGATTCTTCAAGAATTGTTGGAAAGGTCTATTATTATGACAATTCAAGGGATCTACCAGGTCAGGTGATATATTATGTGAATGGCAGTAATGAACATCTGAGAGACAGAAATTTTTTCGGACAGTTTCAATATAAGGGAAGGTTATCTTCAAAATTTTCATTGGCATCAACTGCAAAATTCAATTGGTCGTCTTCCCGATATACAGACATAGATGGCAAATATCCAGGTGGCATTCTTGATAACTATTATATCCAGCGGGAAACTTATTTTACCGGAGCGTTGCTCTTCACGCCATTCTCCGGTTTTTCAATGGATTATTCACTGGATTGGTCATGGAATAACTTGTCAAGCAATCTTAAGACAGATATTCGTCCTTATCGGAATTCCATACTCCAGACGTTGGCAGCCAAATATAAAGTGTGGCGACTGACCGTAATGGCGCGCGCACTGTATTCTTTGTATATCAATAAAGCAAAGGATGGAGATGCCGGTAAAGATAATCGCAGATTGTCGCCATCGGTAATGCTAAGTCTAAAACCAATAGCTGATGTGGGTTGGTATATCAGAACTTCTTATAAGAATATTTTCAGAGTACCAACATTTAATGAGGCATACTTTGATCATTATGGGAGTATAAATCTTGATCCGGAGATTACAGATCAATTTAATTTCGGGATGACATTTGAATCAAATGCGACATTCCTATCTAATATCACCTTGACGTGTGACGGCTACATCAATCATGTTAAGAATAAGATTGTGGCCGTACCGTATAATATGTTTGTTTGGAGAATGACAAATCTTGGCAAGGTCCGTGTGTTTGGGCTTGATGCTACGATTAGTTCGGAATATGTTGTTACTGACAAGCAATCGTTGATTTTGACGGGCAGTTATTCTTATCAACGTGCACAACCGCGAACAAATCCAGGAAGTTCGGAATGGATGAAGCAGGTAGCTTATATCCCGCTTAATTCTGGATCCGCTTCTCTCTCTTGGCTTAATTCATGGGTGAATGGAGTGATTCACTTTACAGGATGCAGCCCACGATATACGACCAATTCTAATATTCCGGAAACAAAAATTGATGGATATTGTGATTTTGGATTTTCCGTCTCAAGAACATTCATGTTGAAAAACAAGAATAAATTTCGTATCCAGGGAGATTTATTAAATGTATTTAACAGGCAGTATGAGATAGTTGCACGATATCCAATGCCTGGAAGATCATGGAAAATAAGTGTTGAATTTGAAATGTAATGCATTACAATCTAATTTCATATTAACAAAAGTTATTTTAGAGATGAGAAAGAATTTTATTTATTTTGGCATGATTGCCATGATATCAGCATCGTTGACGGGATGTAGCGATGAGCCGAATGATAAAAATCCGATACCGGATTTGCCGACAACCTCAAATGGAGCCTACATCTTGAATCAAGGGAATTACGGGTCAAAAATAGAGGGTTCCCTTAACTTCATCAATTATTCTGTATCAAAGATTTCACGAGATTTATTCCGTACCTACAATAAGCGTAGCCTGGGTGACACCCCTCAATGTGGTATTGCTTATGGCTCAAAGTTGTATTTGGGCGTATATGGGTCAAATACAATTGAAATCATAGACAAAGTGACCTATAAATCACTCCTTCAAATTTCCCTTTCTGATAAAGTCGGTCAGTCTCCGCGTTCTATGGTGGCAAAGGATGGGAAGGTGTATGTGTCGATGTATAATGGGTATGTATGCAGTCTTGATACGTTGACCCAAACAATAGACAAAACGGTAAAAGTAGGTCCTAATCCTGAGATTATCGCAATTTACGATGATAAAATCTTTGTACCCAATTCTGATGGGATGAATCATCCAAATTACGGAAAAACAGCGTCAATCATTCCGCTGGCAACCTTCGGTACGGAGGGAACATCGGAGACATTTGAAGTCCCTCTAAATCCAAAGCAATTCCTTACTAATGGGTCATCTCTTTTTATTCTTGCTTTAGGGAACTACGTCGATATTCCCAATGCTCTTTATAAAGTTGATAGTGACTATAAATGTAAGTTTATTGCTAATGCGACAAAAGCAGCAATAAAGGATAATTTCATCTATATCATAGATGCCCCATGGGGAGGAGAGGTAGCCTATTCGCGTTATGATATCAATAGTGAGGAGTTGACGAATTTGGATATTAAAAATATAGATGCACCCTCTGGGTTGGGCGTTGATCCCATCACGGGGAATATATTTATTTCCTCGTATCCTCTTGATAATGGCGATATTAGTTATAGTTTGCCAGGCTATGTCTGCGAATATGATTCCAACGGAGTCTATAAGAATAAATATGATTCCGGGGTAGGAGACACTTGTATTTTCTTTGATTTAGAATGATAGGTATGCATAATCATAATAGTGGCATATTAATTTCATTGTGCATAATTTTATTGTTGTTGTTTCCACAATCATGTGGAAGCAACAACAATAGTTCTTCTTCTGGGAAGAAATTGGCGATGAGGTATGCTGAAAATTTAACAGTTGAAGAGTATGACGGATATGCGGTTGCAAGAATCAGAAATCCGTGGGATACTACAAAATTATTGCGTACTTATGTACTTCTTGATAAAGGAATAGATATTCCTCAAGGTATTAATCCTCAAGATGTCATACGCGTGCCCCTTGAAAAGTCAGTGGTATATTCGGCTGTGCATAATGGTTTGATAAATGAGCTGGGAGCGACAGATGCGGTATCCGGAGTGTGTGATGCTGAGTATATATTTGATGATACATTGAGGAATCGTATAGAGAAAGGCATCATTAAAGATTGTGGTGACAGCATGTCTCCAAACGTTGAAGAAATAATCAGGATAAGTCCGGGAGCAATATTGCTTTCTCCGTTTGAGAATATGCATAGTCATGGAAAATTGGATCATGCAGGGATTCCGATAGTGGAATGTGCTGATTATATGGAAACTTCACCGTTGGGACGAGCTGAATGGATGAAATTTTATGGACGACTATATGGAAAAAAGGAGATTGCTGATTCATTATTTCAGGAGACAGAGCGACAGTATCTCACGCTTAAAGAAATCGCTTCAAAGACAATGGGTAGACCTAAGATATTGATGGATAGGATATATGGGCAAACTTGGAATGTACCTGCCGGGAATAGTACGATGGGACAAATGATAGAGGATGCTGGGGGGAAAAATCCATTTGATTATGCAAAGACATCAGGTAGTCTTCAATTGAGTCCTGAAAAAGTATTATATGAAGCGATGGATGCCGATTATTGGTTAATCCGTTTTGCATACACCCCTTTAACTCTTGCCACGTTGCAGTCAGATCGCGCGATGTATGGTAAATTTAAGGCTTTCAAAAATGGGAATGTCTATGGAAGCGATTCTTCAAAGACAAGAATATTTGAGGATGTGGCCTTTCATCCACAATGGTTGCTCGGAAACTTAATAACCCTTTTCCATCCTGAGCTTACTCTCCCGACTAAATCAAAATCTTATTTTGAAAAAATAAAACTTTGAAGTGATAAGATTCATTATACTCATAGTATCGGTAATACTGTTGTTTGTCTCTAATCTCTTTTTCGGAGCAGTTCATATTTCGGCAAATGATGTTATGTCTGCATTATTCGGTAGAATGCAGAATGATGCACTTCGGTTTATTATAGTAGATAGCCGCCTTCCTCAGGCTTTCACGGCATTGTTTGCAGGTGGAGGGCTTGCGGTGTCGGGACTTTTGATGCAGACCATCTTTCGCAATCCGCTTGCGGGTCCATCAATACTTGGAATCAGTTCAGGCGCAAGTCTCGGCGTGGCAGTGGTCATGCTTTTTATGGGAGGAACGTTGTCGGTAGGGTATATGTCGTGGGGCGGGTATGCGGCCACTGTAGTCGGTGCTCTTATTGGGAGTCTTCTTATTATGGGAATCTTGATAATGCTTTCTTCAATAGTGAAGAGTGATCTGCTGTTGCTTATAATAGGAATCCTGATTGGTTATCTCACGAGTTCAATAGTAACCCTCCTATCTTCAATTTCTACTGCACAAGGAGTGCAGGGATATGTAATGTGGGGAATGGGGTCATTCGGGGATGTATCAATGAAACAACTTCCGATATTCTCTATTTTAGTGTTATTATGTATGGTTGGTACGTTTTTTCTTGCAAAACCCCTAAATATACTTCTATTGGGTGATAATTATGCAATCAATCTTGGAATTAATGTGAGGAAAATACGTAATATCTTGCTTCTTGCCACAGGCATATTGACTGCAATTATAACTGCATATTGCGGTCCGTTGGCGTTTATCGGTATGGCAGTCCCCCATATTGCACGTATGATATTCAAGACAGATAATCATTGGATTCTCATACCTGCATCAATGTTGTGTGGCTCAATGTTGTGTTTGGGATGTAATGTCGTGAGTGCTATTCCTGAAAATACAGTAATTCCTATAAATGCGCTTACGCCGGTAGTTGGGGTTCCGGTAATATTATATGTGATATTAGGGAGGAAACGTTAAGGAAAAGCACACTTAAATTAGATATGCTTATATGCCATGAGATTTTACAAATTCATTTCGACATAGAAATTGATTTGTAAAATCTCATGGTATTATGATATATAGGCTAAGTTATTAGCGTTTAGTAAGAGCCATTGTATTGGAAACACAATCAGGAATCTCATTTTCATAATGAGTGACAAATATTAATGATGATCCATTGCGTTCAGTGAGATCATTGACGATCTTTATTACTCTTTTTTTATTGCGGGCGTCAAGACCATGAAGAGGTTCGTCAAGAACAAGCAACGCGGGCTGTTTAATCATTGCGCGTGCGACGAGTACAAGACGTTGTTCCCCCGTAGAAAGTTCAGTAAACCTACGATCTGCTAAATGAGATATTCCCAAAATACGCATCCATATTTCAGTTTCGGTGATCTCTTCGTCTGTCAGAGGGAGATACTTGTTGAGCGAATTTCTTAATCCCTGTGCAATTATCTCTTTTATGTAGGAGTTGGATTTGAAAAAGAGCTGCATTTCGGGTGAGACGTAGCCTATGGCATCCTTAATCTCCCAGATGCTCTCACCTGAACCGCGTTTACGGTCGAAAAGAGTTATGTCATTTGCGTATGCCTGTGGATTATCCGCGCAAATTAAACTCAATAGTAAAGATTTACCACTACCATTTGATCCTGTGAGCACCCATTTTTCACCTTTCTTTACCTCCCAATTTATGTTTTTAAGGATTTGTCGTTCCCCATATCTTATATGTCCGTCAATTATGGAGAAGGAGATCTTGTGATCTGTTTTCAGATTCCCGGATCTTGACTTTAATATGTTGATATCTAAAGAAGATTCCTCAAAATCATGGTTCCGTATGTCTGAGATCTGTCTTTTGTCTTGAATTGACTGGGAGATAGTTAGATTGTCTAATGTTATTACTGCATCGGTAAATATGGGGATATCTGCTGCATCACAAAGGATCAAAATAATTGACAATCCGTCCTCCTTAAGTTTTTCCATCATATTGTTAAGCTCACAACGCGAAACTGGATCAAGACCAATATATGGATTATCAAGGATCAATACATCGGGATTATCAAGCAGTGCATTTATAATTAAAAGTTTGCGTAGTTCTCCGCTTGAAAGATAGTTTATTTTCTTATCAATTACATCATTTATATTTAGAATATATGAGAGTTCCATCATTTTAGGGTCATGAATCTTCGTTCCCATTATCTCTCTTACGGTTGGTACCATATCATTCATTGTAGCTTCCATGCGCTGGGATTGATATTGAGCTTCCATACCACTAAGGGCATGAATATCGGTGAAAGCCAATATCCTTATTGAATTGATGTCATTTCTAAATGTTATCCGGTTGCCGTAGGCATTTTTCCCTTTCGCAAGGATATTTCCAAGAGTGGTTTTACCGGATCCATTTTCTCCGAAAACCACAGTGATCCCTTGTGGAATATGGGTTTTAGATGGATTGCTTAGTACGACCTTGCCATAGCCAAGACGTTGGCTATCTAAACGGATGATATAATTGTTCATCTTTTCATAAAGAATAAAATTAAAAAATCTTTTGGGCATAAGGATATCTGTATTTATTGAGGCTCTCTCGGAATAAATAACATGGTGATATTCTTTTCATAATATTAGAAGATGGATCTTTGGATATCAGTGGTGAATCTCTCTAAGATTTCTATTCCTGCGAGAGAATTGCCGAAGTTATTTAATTCAGGACTCCATACTGATATGGCAAGTTTTCCCGGCATATATGCAGCAATACCTCCACCTACTCCACTTTTACCAGGTAATCCGACGCGATATGCGAAATCACCACTTTCATCATAAAACCCACATGTAGACATTACGGCACCAAGTCGTTTTGTTTGGCTTTCCGTGAGGATTCTGACATCGTTCTGTGGATTAACTCCTCGGTTGGCATATAATAGAAAGGCACGTGATAGATCGGAACAAGACATTGATAATGCGCATTGATGACAATATACATCGATAAGCATTTCCACATCATTATGTATATTGCCAAAACTTTTCATAAAATATGCTAATGCCATATTCCGGTCAGCATTTTCTCGTTCGCTGATGGCAACGCGCGTATCATAATAAATATCAGCATTACCTGCTATTGATCTTACAAAGTCAAGTATGGCTTCTTTCGGACGTGGATATAGACTAATAAGTCTATCGGTCACTACAATAGCTCCGGCATTAATAAACGGATTACGGGGAATGCCTTTTTCATGTTCAAGTTGAACAAGAGAGTTGAAGGGATTTCCTGATGGTTCTCTACCTACGGAATTCCATAAATCTTCTCCAATAGCACCGACAACCATGGAAAGGGTGAAAACTTTTGAGATACTTTGTATTGAAAAAGGGATGTCTGCATCACCTGTTTTGAAGGTACGACCGTCAACGAGATTAACAGCTATGCCAAGTCTATCAGAAGATACTTCAGCAAGGGCAGGAATATAGTCAGCTATCTTTCCCTTACCTAAAAATGAATTGGCTTCGGATATAATTCTATTAATTACTGCTTGATAATCAATCATTTTTTATTTAATTAATTCGTTTGATTTAGATATTTTTAATTCATAAATCAGATTCTTTTTAGAAATAAACGGATGTAGCGTAACAAAGATTGTAATAATTGGAGAGATATGTTTTTATTTTTTATTTTAGGCAATATTTATTTGGATATTTGATAAAAATCAGAAAAATTCTTAATTTTGAAAAAAATATTATATGAACGAATTTGAAATGCTTAAGCGATTGATAATGGTAGATCGCTCCATAAGAAGATTTGACAATGCACGTACAGTTGGCAAAGATACCCTCATGAGTCTCATCAATCTTACCAGGTTCTGTGCATCGGGAAGAAATCTTCAACCATTAAAATATAGGATAGTCTGTGAATCAGATGAATGTGCAAAAGTATTTCCTCTATTAAAATGGGCGGGATATCTTTCTGATTGGGATGGCCCGGTAAAGGATGAAAGACCGACGGCTTATTTGGTGCAGTGTCTTGATACACGAATGACAGAAAATCAGATGTGTGATGACGGATTGCAATTGCAGGCACTTACTTTAGGTGCGAGAGCATTGGGGATTGGAGGATGTATTATAAAATCCTTTAATGAGATTGGGATTAAAAAAGGACTTGGCTTGGAAGATTATTATAAGCCGCTATATATATTGGCTTTAGGATATCCTGTAGAGAAGGTTGTTTTGGAAGATATGTCTGTTGTTGATAATGACATTAAGTATTATCGCACCCCTGATGGGGTACATCATGTGCCGAAGCGTCCATTATCAGAATTGGTTATAGATTAATGAAACGATGTCGGATGGACAGTATGTAGTCCATCCGACATCATTGTTTTCAGGGGTTCAATTAGTGTTATTTGAATTGCCAATAATCTATTTCCATAAGGTCAGAGTCAGATTGCGTCCCTATGAATTTAAATACAAGGTCATGGACACCCTTGGCACCTTTTACTTTGCAAGACTGTAATGAAAATTTGTCAGAAGTTTTACCGGGTTTTACTTCAAGGATGCCGACAATAGGTCCATTTTCACTATCAAGATGAATCTCAATAGCATTCCCTTCTTTCTCAGAAGCAATTGCCGCAGAGAATTTTTTTGCACCTTTCCCAAAATCAACACCTGCAACAGTTAAAGTCTCCCCATTATTGATATTTGTCAGAACGGAAGTTCTAAGATCTGTCTTTTTTACTTTTAATCCGTATCCCCACGCCATTGTCTCAGCTTCTGTCTTTTGGTAAGGATTGTGGAAATGTATCTGATTCAGAGGAGCGTCTCGCCAATATACGACTTCCTGAATTGTGCCATCGGAATTGTAGTGCATTTCTGCCGCTTCCACATTCCGTCGTTCATGATGATCCTGAGTCTCAATCCGGAGAATATCGTAACTTTGTCCGAAAACATAACTTTTGCCTTTATAATCGATAATTCCCGGGTGATTGCCACGTGTGCGAGGAGTATGATCCATGATATGGCCTTTATATGTCCAAGGTCCGGTAGGGGAGTCGCTCATCGCATATCCGATTCCTTCCGGACAACACGTTGATGCAAATGCCAAATAATAGTGACCGTTACGTTTGTAGAACCATGGTCCTTCTTGATAATCATCAATATGGGGCATCTTCATGATTTCTCCGGAATATGAAATCATGTCATTATTTAATTTTATGCAATATAAGTTGGGATTGCCCCAATACATATATGCCTGTCCATCATCATCAATAAATACTGTAGGATCAATATCATCCCAATGTTCTCTTTGCCAAACAAGAGGCTTCCCTATGGGATCTTTAAATGGTCCATAGGGGGAGTCTGAGACTAAGACTCCAATGCCATGACCATGTATTGGACAATACATATAATATTTGCCATTTCGTTCTACGACTTGTATTGCCCACGCACCATTATCTCCATCATACCATTTGAAGTCTTCAAGAGATGCAACGGCTCCATTATCTGTCCAGTTTAGCATATCAGTGGAGGTGAATAGAAGCCAATTTTTCATTTTGAAACCATAGGCTTGTGCATCATCTTCGTCATGAGATGTGTATAAAAAAATAGTGTCGTTTATGACTATCGGGGCTGGATCAGCAGTGTACTTAGTCTGTATGATAGGTCTGTTTTCTCCTATAGCGTACAATGAAGCACTTGTGAGAATTGCTGAAAAAATAAAAACAGGAGTTTTCTTCATAGGGTAGGTTATGTTATAATGATTATTTGTATTGGAGCAAAAGTGCAGGTGCAATATTTGTCTCTCGCTCTAATCATTTGCAAAATTATTAATAAGAATTAAGATGGGATTTATTATTTGTATCAAAATTTTTAATATTTGTAAAATCAAATGTATCAAGATTAAGTTATGGATGAGTTATTAGGCATTTATAATATTATAAATTGTAATATATGGGATGACATATAATTTTTGGGGATTCCAAAGTGATTTGTCTGCAGTTATAAGTTGCTTCGGGATTACAATGTTGATTGACTAAAGAGAACGATAGCTAATATTTTTAATGAGCTATGGCATTTGATTATCGGATTTGTTTTCACAATTATTAAAATATTTTTAATTTTGTAAGTAATATGGATAAAATTTATTAACTTTGTTGATATAAAACAAGCTGAAAAGATTTGCATTAAATATTATATTTATTCCTTATCATGAAACAAATAATTGTAAAAGGTGGTTTGACGCTCTTGACAATGTTTTCGTTGACTTGTTGTATTGACGAAAAATATGATTTGTCAAACATAGACACCACATCAGAGTTTAAGGTAAAAGATTTGGTAGTCCCGATCAATTTGGAGTCAATAAAATTGGGAGATATCATAGAAGTAAAACTAGGAGACAAAATCCATTATATAAATCATAATGGAGAGGATGTTTATGGTATAAAAGAATCGGGTTCTTTCAAATCGGATCCCATTTATATACCATCATTCAAGGCTTCATCTCCCGAACTTTTATCGGCAGAAGTAATTTTTCCAACAAGTGGTATTTCGATTGGGGTAGAAGATACTATTATCCCGTTAGTTTCTCCGATAAAGAGGGGAGTGGTTTATCGGGCTGAAGATATTGATGAATCAATAATAAGCCTAACAGAAATTTATTCAGATGAAATAAAATTTGTGATAAATTTTTCGGCTGAAAATCTTCCAGAAAATATAAATGCTAAATTGTCAGATATTAAAATTGAAATACCTAAAGGTCTTGAAATATCACATAGTATTCCTGAAGGAAGATATGATGCTCAGACAGGAGAATATTCTGTAGGAAATCTGATGTTTGCTAATGGGAAAACATCTTTGGAAATTATTGTGACTAAAATAGATTTAGAGGTAAATAATTGCTCAATAGAAAATAGGGAATTGTCCTTGATTAGTAATTTGAACATCGAAAGTGCAAATCTAAAACTCTCATCAGATTCAAATTGTACTCTTGGTTCGTCTGTAAATTTAAACATATCATACTTACTATCAGATATGGCAATAACCGCAGTATCGGGAGAGGTAGAATATCATTTTGATGGGAATGGATTGGATATAGCACCAATAAGTCTCAATGAGTTGCCAGATTTCCTTTCTCAGGATAAGACAAATCTGGTGCTTTATAATCCGCAGATATATATAGGCATTAATAATCCAATTGCGAAGTATAATCTTGGTTTTCGTACAGGGTTAGATATAATGGCAATACGCGAAAATGAATCCCCTAAAACATTTGGCTTGGATAACGGATTCTTTACCATAGGTTATGATAAAGGGAATGAGGAATCTTATAATTTCTGTCTTAGTCCTAATGGGGCAGAAGATGTACCTTCTTCCTTTAATAATCCTAAGAATGTAGCTTTCTCAACATTGGGGGGAGTGCTTAGTGGAAATGGTATTCCATCACAACTTAAGATAAATCTTGTAGATCCTTGCATAAATCGACAAAAGGTGGTTAAATTCCCTCTTGGACATTCAATTGAACCAGTGGAAGGAATATGGGAATTTGTTGCTCCACTTGCCTTGTCGGAATCATCAGACACACCAACACAGATCGTCTATACGGATAAGGTTGATGGTTGGGGTAGTGAAGATCTTGATGCACTGACAATTGAAAAGCTTGAAATCAATGTTATGGTTACTAATAATTTGCCACTTAAAGCAAATATTTCGGGCTATCCTATTGATAGGAATGGTAATAAGATTAAAGATGTAGAAATAGTTGGTGCAGAAGTGCCGGAGAATGCTAATCAAGAAATTAATATAAGGATAACGGGAGAGATAAAGAATCTTGACGGCATAATATTTACAGCGACCGTGCTTCCTACATCAAATGAGGCATTGGCTCCATCGCAGACAATAACTCTAAGCAATTTACGGGCTAAAGTTAGCGGAAATTATACTAAGGAATTTTAATGAATAAGAACGCTATTTTCAATTAATTATGAAATTTTCGATTAAAAAAATAATAATATGTGCAGGCATATCATTATGCAGCACTATAGGGATTTTTTCACAAACTACATATTCAGGATATTTCTTGGAAAACTATGACTACCGTTTCCAAATGAATCCAGCATTTGGAAACGAAAAGGGTTTTGTATCATTTCCAGCTATTGGCAATTTAAACATCAACATGCATGGAAATTTACATGTCAAAGATGTGGTGTATACTCTTAATGGTAAGACAGTATTGTTTACTAATCCTGGCATTAGTGAGAGTGAAGCGATGAAAAAATTTAGTGCGAAGAATAGATTGGGCACAAATGAAAAGATAGATATTTTGTCGGTAGGTTTTAAAGGTATAGGAGGATATAATACTATCTCTATTGGAGGTGTGGCAAGTGTGGATGCCTCAGTGCCAGGTTCATTCTTTTCATTGGCAAAAGAAGGTGTTACTAATGATACTTATGAGATAGAAAATATGTTCGCAAATGCGAATGCCTATGCCCAAATTGCATTAAACCATTCAAGGGATATTCGGCAAGTGCCAGGTCTACGTGTGGGTGCTACAATTAAAGCTCTTGTAGGTGTCGGTAATTTTGATTTCCAGTTCAATGACGCAAAATTGATGTTGGGAGAAAATGAGTGGATTGCCCGAACAAATGCTGAGGTATATGCATCAGTAGGAGGCTTCAGATATAATATGGACCATAGTGATCAGACGGGAAAGGATTATGTCTCAGGTGGCGAGATTGATAAGTTTAAACCACAAGGATTTGGATTGGGTCTTGATCTTGGAGCACAGTATAAATGGAATGATTTCCAATTTTCTATAGCTGCACTTGATTTAGGATTTATGAATTGGGGAAAGACACAGAAAGCTTCAACAGATGGAACTCAGATAGTTAATACGAATTCATTTATTTTCAGTGCAGATAAAGAAAACGAACATTATTTTGATAAAGAATGGGATAGACTCACAGATGATATTGCTAAATTATATCAGATGTCAGATGTAGAAGAAATCTCATCACGTACTCGTGCATTGTCAACTACCCTTAACTTTGGTGTAGAATACGAATTGCCGGTATATAGACGTCTTCATTTTGGATTGTTAAATTCCTCAAAGATAAATGGGAAATATAGCTGGACTCAATTTAGATTGTCTGCCAATATATGTCCTGTAAATTTTATATCAGCAGATGTTAATGTTGTCGCTGGAACTTATGGTATAGGCTTTGGTTGGCTATTTAATTTGCATACAACAGGTTTCAATTTATTTGTAGGTATGGATCAGACTATAGGAAAGCTATCTAAAGAGGGTGTGCCATTAAATTCTAATGCTGCATTGAATTTAGGCATAAATTTCCCATTTTAAAAATGTGTATGAAGTGACATAAGAAAATGGACTGAATTCAATTCAGTCCATTTTCTTATGTCACTTCATATCAATATTTGATATGGAATCATAAGTGGATTGTATTTGTTTCAATCTAATATGATCAAGCCAATAATCCGGTTTAGCCTTGTATCTTTTTGCGTGACCTTTTATTTCAATTTCAATTTGCGGAGTGTCTTCATTAGATATGACATCCGGTGAATATTGAGCAGTGGAACCATCCTCTCCTATAAAATGATAAAACCTGTTTGCCATGGATCCTTCAAGCTCAAGAGATCCATAAAGAATATATTCTGGTTCTCCTGAAAGATCTGCTCCTGGATTATATCCGGCGAGACGGTATATTGGAGGATTTGTGCCATCTTGTAGGTCTATTCGGAATAATTCCCCACTATCAGTATCTTGTACACACATTACAGGAGTCCATCCTGCTTGTAAAGACGGCTCAAGAGTTGAGATTTCTATATTTCTAAGAGAGTCAAGCATAATGTTCTCTTTTGTAGAGGTATAAGTGACTTCATATATTTTGCCATCATCAATCCAAAAATAAGAACCATTATTTAAAGTCCATCCTCTCCAGCCACAATATTGCCATGCAGAGTCAGGAGACTCTTTAACAGCTTTTTTTATTGTATCATCCATTAAAGTGGGGTAGTATTTTACCATTTCGGTTGAATCCTTAACGTTTTTTAATGGATATGGTCTCTCAATAGGGTAAGAAATAACTGAGGCGAATTCTTGAGGTGAATCCTTTATAATTGCTATGGCAATTTCACGTATTTCTTGAGGAAGTCCTTCATTTAAATTGTCAGTTCTTTTTTCAGAACAAGCACATAAGGATAACCCCATAAATAGTATAAGGATAGAATGGAGTAGTATGTGTAGTATTGATTTCATTTTCTTTATCTCTTATAGTTGCTCAACGTTTAAATAACATTTTTAGCATAAGTTTTTCTAAAATTGAGCAAAAAAATTAGGGAATGAATAAAGCATCGAATTCTTCGAGTCTTCTTCTTTTAAGTTGTGAATTAACTTTACCTCTAATTCTATTATAGGAAAGATAAGCAGTTTTCACATCTCTATTACCATTTTTAAGTTTTTTGTATACAGATGATTTTGCGACTATACCAGTTCCACAGTTATAAGCTAAAGCACTGAGAATAAGGCTATCCTTCCCGAAACTACGGTATCTCTTGCATAGATCTGAAAGATCTTTCCTTAATAATGCATCTGCTTGTTTTTCCGTAAGATTTGTTCCTCTTTTATAGCCGTCACCAGCAATAACTTGATGACCATAACCGATAAGGTTCCCTCTATTTCTATGTAACCCCTCATATTTTTTTATAATTGCTATAGCCTTTTCGAATTCAGGACTAAATCCTTCGCCAGATGTTTTTACTCCAGAACTAAAAACTCCGAATGGTGAGATTGCCATTAATATAATTATTAATAGGATACTATATAATAGTCGTCGCATGGAGTCTTTAAATCTGTTCAAATTATTATTCGTATTCATAATATTCAAATATTGTTAGGCATATTTTCACTCCAATTCAAATGAAAAATAAATTAAGAATTGAACTATAGCTGACGGATTATTCCGTGTGAATTATATTGAAGAAAATCAAACTATTTGACAATTGATTGCTTCAAAATAAATATGCCTCAAATTTGAGATGTCATAATTAAATAACGTTGCCTATAAGGATAAAGTAAGTTGATAATATAAAAATAAACTTTTATTAGTAATAATTAAGTAAACAATCGAAGTTGTCTAAACTATTTTGATTTGTGAATTTTTTTAAGGAAAATAACGATGAAGGCCAGATAATTCCAACCTTTCCAACTGGAAACGGTTGTGTCGAATCGTGTGAGGATGGACTTGAAGCCATCCATCCAGGCGTTCGTTCTTTCCACAATCCAGCGTTCACTGTACATCTGCTCATCGAACAGATATTCGTCTTCAGTCTCTCCTCCATTTCTTCGGTTAGGGCATACGTTGGAAATGACATTGTGACTGTCAAGTGCAGTACGGAGACTCTTCCCGTCAAAGCCGGCATCAAGATTGCAGAAAAGACCGTCAGTACGGATGCTCGCTTCCCTGAGCTGCTGCATAAGTTCGTCTATCCTCTTTTCAATCTCATAAAGGTCAGCATGGTTGCCGCTCTGCGGTTCGGACATGGCCAGAGGAAGTCCGTTTCTGTCACTAAGATAGAGGGCATTAGTAGTATTCCTCTTCTTCCGACCTTGATATTCAACCATTTCACCTCCGCGATATGCGGTGGTATGGGAGCCATCTATATGGGAAAGGGACAAATCCACCTTATCCTTGTTTGCCTTGAGAAGTTCGGTAAAGACGCGTTTCCATTCTCCGGCCTTGCACCATTTGCGATAATGGTGGAAAACCGTTTTCCAGCTTGGTGCAACACCACTGAACAGATGACCTGTGGGAAGCATTCGCCACTGACATCCGCTTTTCAACTTGAAGAGAATGGCGTTAACAATCTCTACCAAGTCAAATTTTGTCTCGAATCCTCGTTTTGCGACCGAAAGATAGGGCATAATTCGATTTTTTATTGTATCTTTGTCAAGTACTGCGTATTCTGGCATAGGTGCAACTTATTGAAGTTTGGCGACTATAATATAGTGCTTCATTTTCAGGATGCGCTGTATTTTATTTATTTTACCGAATTTTTAACATCTCAAAATAAGTTTAGACAACTTCATCTGCTAAAATAACTTTGTGAAAGTTATAAACGTAAAAATTTCCTCTTGTATGATTTGACGCATCTTTCATCTGAAATAATCACAGATTAAAGAGTAGATCAGTGTTTAGAAATAATAATTTTATATGATGTTTGATAGAGGAGGAAATTTTGTTTACTGAATTTTATTGTTAAAATAAACAATTAGTAAAATAGGGTAGAAGTCTAAGTTTTAGTATATGTGAATTTGTATCTCATTTTAAAGTAAAACACTATTAATTTAGATAATGACTTTATTTAGAAACGAGGTTATACCAAATGAAAAAAAAGAGATTAGATCTGAGTCAGAGATACATGCATATATATTTAACATAATCATAATTATGCATTAAAAGAAACAAAATAAAAAATTTGACACATCAACTTAAATAGCTAACTTTGCATAAAAACCAACAAAAATGGAAAAGTATCAAAGAATAGATGCCCTAAGTAGAACTCAACTGCTATTTGGTGAGTCGAAAATGAAAAGAATCAATAATGTAAAAGTTATTATCTTTGGAATTGGGGGAGTGGGATCTTGGTGTGCAGAAAGTCTTATAAGATCAGGTGTTCGACACTTAACTATAGTTGATGGAGATAAGGTATGTGTAAGTAATATAAATCGCCAACGAATGGCAACGATACATTCTATCGGAATGGCAAAAGTAGATGAAATGAAAAAAATATTACTGTCTCTGTCTCCTGATGCTGAGATTATGGCTATTAATGAAGTATATTGTGCAGAGACCGCAAATCAATTTCGACTAGAAGAGTATGATTATATAATAGATGCAATTGACTCATTGGATGATAAGGCTCTTCTTATAGAAAATGCAACAAATACAAATGCTAAACTATTTTCATCAATGGGTGCAGCCTTGAAAATAGATCCAACTAAGGTTAAAGTTGCTGAATTTTGGAAAGTCACAGGTTGCCCACTTGCGCGTGCATTACGCCAAAAATTTAAAAGAAATGGAATAAAACCAAAACGAAAGTTTTTATGTGTCTATAGTGAAGAACGTCTAAAGAATTGTTCAATTGAACAATCTGAATCTAAAGATAATCATAAAGCAAATGGATCGCTTATGCATATTACCGCAATTTTTGGTCTGACAATTGCCGGATTAATCCTTAAAAACTTATATGAAGATATCTAATTAAATCTACATAACGGATCTATATTCAAAAAACGCACTGCTTGCCTTTGAAGGGCAGAGCAGTGCGTGAGGAAGGGGACTGACGACCATAATTACAATTAATAATACTGTATCATATTATAGTGTGCTGGGACACGAATAGATTTCTGTATTTTTATTTTGGAAACAAAGATAGATATTTTTTTGAGCTACACAATATTTTTTTACAAATATATTATAAATGAAGTTGTCTAAACTATTTTGATTTGTGAATTTTTTTAAGGAAAATAACGAT